>CALIZI010000095.1 GCA_938028705.1 uncultured Saprospiraceae bacterium
GAATAAATGAAGAGTTCACAAAGTGTTTCTAAGTATTTAATAATGAATTTCTTACGCTTACTTAGCTTTCTTACTTCGTATTTTCGACCCTTGTGTTCTTCGTGTCCTTTGTGGTTACAGCATTACATGAGTAACACTACCACATTTTTTAACCATTAAATTGCACTCAACATGAGAACTATTATTTTCATCACCTTAACCTTATGCCTTGCCTGTCAGGGATTTATACACGGACAGTCTTGTATTGATATTGACGTTCCATTCTGCCCTAGAGGCGGTGGAGTCAACCCTCTGATACATCTTCCACCGACACAGCTCAAAACATTCAACGCCTGCGACACTACGATTATTCAACCTCAATTCGGTACGGTAACGATTGACCCTGCCAATGCAAATATAGATGGCACTTACTTTTACAACCCAAATACCAACTGCTCACCCGTAGATACTTTTACAGTCTTAGAATGCTGTGACATCATGGGACAAACGGTCTGTGATACGCTAGAGCAATACTACCTGCACCTGACTTTTGAATGTGAGACACCACCCGATTTGTTTTGTTGTATTCCGGATAATGGGCAGCTTATCACATTTGATGTACTCGAAAATGATGAGGGATTCATTGCAGCAACTTATCCGGATTATACAACTTTAGAGCTTACTATAGAAGACATCGTTATGGAGCCTGTGAATGGTGTAATAGAGATAGTAACGGATACTGCTATTACCTATATCACTCCCAATGATTTCATGGGGGTAGATAGTATAGTTTACGAGGTTTTTTACTCACTTACAGATGGTATAGACACTGTAGAAATATGCGATGAACAGACTATGTATATCGTAGTGGAGGATTGCCTCCAAACGGTGACGGATGTATTGACTATCGCGCCCGGAGATACGGTTTATTTTAATGCTTTGGCAAATGATTTTATTGAGCCGGATATCGAGCATCCTTGCATAGATACCTTAGATTGTCAAAATCCATTACCCGAAATTGACTCGTCCTCATTCACATTACTGACACCGGGTGCAGAACTTGATACACTCGGCAATGGCAACTTGTGTTTTTCTTCGCCCACAGGGGGTTGTTTTTCTTACGAATATGAGGTGTGCAGTACGGTGGGCGTATGTGCGATGGATTCGATTGTCATCAAAGTCGGTAATTCTTGCTTGAGTTTTGATGGTCAAGATGACAAAATCGAAGCGGGAAATATATTGGATGGTATCGGTACAGGCGATTTTACGTATGAAGCGCGAATAAAAGCAAATGCAGCCGGACAAAATACGCATCCGATTATTTTTTCCAATCGTACAACAGAATCTACTGAACCGGGTACTATATTTTTACTTCATTCCGGTAGTCCATTCAAATTATTGGCAGTGCAAATTAACGCTACAAATTATTTGGTGCCCAATAATGGCACATACAATGCAAGTCTGCTGGACGATACCTGTCATCACGTAGCGATTAGCCGAAGCGGAGATATTTTGTCTTTTTATATTGATGGTGCATTGATAGGAACAAGGGTTATCGGGAATGCTTCATCTATTGCATCCGGCGGTAATTTGATAATAGGTAATGAAAATCCAACCAATAATGATTTTTTAGGCAACATTTCCGATGTCCGTATCTGGGATACTGCGCTCACTGCCAATCAGATACAAATAAATAGCAGCACCACACTAAGCGGAAACGAAGCCAATCTATTAGCCAATTGGAAAATGAATGAAGGCATCGGACAAACCGTATTTGATAGTTCTATCAATGGATATAACGGTGTATTAGGTAGCAATTCGACCAACCAAGCAATAGACCCGATATGGGGAGCAGATTGTTGTACCTCATGGAACTATTGTGAGCCTATCATAGACTTAGGCACGACCACACTACCATCAGGTACGGTACACGCACAAAACCAAGTCCTCACTTCCGGCACCGTTCCCGCAGGCACAAATGTATCCCTCAAAGCCGGACAATGTATTCGACTAGATGCAGGCTTTAATTCAGATACCAATGCAGATTTGCAACTCATTATAGAAGATTGTACACCCCAATAATCATTTTTATCAAACATTTTTCTCTACATTAAAAATTAAACATCATGAAGCACACACATCTCATTCGACTGCTCTGATTGCAGCACTCCCCTGACGTTTACACAACCCCGATTCGGCATAGCCTATTTAGGCTACATGGTATCGCTATGTCTTTAGCAAACAGGCAATTAGCACCTCAAATTTATTTTTATAACTACTTAAACACCTTAATTATGAAGTCAACAAATATCTTAAAAATGATCGTCATCATGTTGTTTTTGACGAATCATATTTTCGGACAAGGTTGGTGTAGTGTTCCCGACCCAAGTTTTTGTCCGGGCAACCAATTTGACAACGGCAACTTTGAAACGATTACAGGCAACCCCAACACTCTGCCCGACCAAGACATTAATTTGGCAGTTGGCTGGTCGGCACTCTGGCAAACCGGAAGCCTCGCGGATTTATTCTGCGAAGGCACATCACCTGCCGGAATGACATCACCTGCCCCACTATCGGGTAATTTCGCCGGTATGTGGATTTCCAATACGGATGAGCAGACAGTTGCTACATGGCGCGAAGGTATGTTCAATTTGCTGCTCACACCCATTCCTAATGGATCGGGTATATATACTTTTACGTTTGACGTAGCAAATTTGCAACCAAGCAATACCGCAAGTGTGGAGATTGGTATTTATGGGATTAATTACAATCCCACCAATCCATTACCTGCTACACCTGCCGGAAGTCATACGCCCAATAATCTAAATTTATTCGGACCTGCCAATTCCGTTGAACTTGGTGTCATACCCGTCAATGGCGTATGGACAAATACTTGGGCAAGTCAAACCCTTACTTTTGATTCCTCTATGTCCGGCTTCCCCACTGCCGGAATCACGCACATTATGATTACGCATAGTGAGTTACAAACACCCACTATAAAAAGAAGGTATATGGGATTTGACAATTTCTGTTTGCAGTGTTCCAAAGCTCCCGCTACATCTACCTTTAGTGTCATTATTGATTCACCCGACGATCCTGCAACGGGTATTGACCAAAACGACCAAGGATATAGTGGTATCGAAGATAGCGGCGGAGGCTTGTTTTGTATAGCAGGTGATTCTTATGGCTATAATGGGCGGGATGTATTTGTCAATATTTTGGATGGTTCCGCCAGTTTGGTCAGTTCCATGACTTGCGAAGCCACAGGAGACCCAACAGAGAGTGCAAGATGGATGAATGAAATACTCATCCCTAATCCGAGTGTACCCGCAGGTGGCTATCTCTACACCGGACTCGTAGGAGACGCACCCGACCGCGATATGTTTATCAAAGCCACCGATAAGGCAGGTGCAATCGCTTATGCTCAGATATTTGACCCGACCAAACAGGGAGACGAAGTAGGCAACTCTGTCATTCAAGATAGTCAGGGAGAGTTTGTAGCAGTCGGACGCAGAATAGGGCAGTTTGGAACAACCATTTATGCCGCAGCATTGGATGCTAATTTCGGGAATAAATGGGTTATGGAATATCTGATAACCGGAAGAGACATCGGTTGGTCGGTCATTGAAATGCCCGGACTTCAAGGTGTTAATGGCGGACTTGTATATGGAATCACAGGGCAAAGTGACAATCAAGTGGTTTTATTATTGATTAATGCCATAGACGGTACGCCCTATTTGCCGCAGGGTGCTATGCTCTACGATTTGGACAACGACCCTAATACTGCGGATATTGGCTATTCCATTAATGTTGACCTTGCAGGACAGGTTTTAATTACGGGAAGTTCTGTAAAAGTGGGTTCGGGAGGTCCTGTTGCTCTTCCATATTCGGAGATGTTTATTCTTAAAATTGACCCTGCGAATTTGCAAAACAGTCTAGCTACACCCGGCTTTATTAGTTCATTATTATTTTATAATATACCAAATAGCGATAATGAATGGGCAAGACATATTACACCTGACAGGAACAATGATTACATTCTGACCGGAAAACATAATGTACCTCAATTCTTTATTCAAGGTACAGAAGATGGCGAAGCATTTTTAATGTCTGTTCAAGACAATGGTACACTCAATTGGATTAATACATACACTGACCCACGCTACAATGGGTCAAAAGGAGCGCGGGTAGAGCCTGTTTCCACAGGCGGGTATTTTATGACCGGCAGTATATGGACCAATGCAGACCCTGACGGGGATGGAATATCCCAAAGTTATTACGACCAGTTTGCCGTCTGTACAGACCAAGCGGGCATGTTGAATAATTGTGTTTGCTGTGCGCCGATAGAGGTCGAAATATCTGAAGGTTATACCGAGCCTTGGTATGGTTTGGAATTTTTCCCGGATGTTTATCCTGATGTTTGGCATATTTTCAGTTCGACTGAAGTGGACATATTGGACGAATATTGCGACCAATACACACCACCGCAAAACCCCTGCGATTCGCTTACATTGACACTCAATCCCGACCCCGCAAGCGGAGATAATTGCTGCTACACCGTTGATATTTACAATCAGTATGGCAATAATATTATTGGTTTAAAAGCAGAAATGCTAACGGCTGATTGGATATTCAATACAGGTTCAGTGAATGTGCCGGGTGGCTGGACTTGGGCTGGTATTCCCGGTGCTACCGAATTAAATATTCAGCACAATAGCGGTACTTTTCCAACGGGAGCTACGCCAAATGTATTACGCTTTTGCCCTGCCGATGCTAATCCCGTTTCACCAACGTCTCAACAAATACAATTTACATGGTACGAACTTGTTGGTAATGATACCATAGCCGTTTGTGATACGCTGGTAATAACTAACTGCGAATCGAACCCGGGCGAAGAGTGTGCTGCGATTATTAACGATATGGTAGAATGTGATTCTTTGGACAGTGTTTATAAACTGACCTTTGAGGTATTTAATTACAACACAACTCAAACGGCTAATAATGTAGTTTTATATGGAAATGCAGGATATACCTTTAGAACGACATCCGCAGGTCCTGACTTGAATAGTATGACGATTCCTGTAAGCATTCCTCCGGTCAGTTCATCGGGTTCAATCACTATTTACATAAAAACCAACACTCCGGTTACCTCGCCTACCAATATCTATTTTAATTATGGCATAACCGGACAGGGTTTCTGCTGTTGGGTAACACAACCTTTCTGTATTGAATTGCCACCTTGTTATTGTTTGATTACTTCCAACTTTAATATTGAATGCATTGAAGATAGCAGCAAATACAGATTGACATTTGATGTAACCAATAAATCTACCCTCTCACCGGCGGCTACGGCATTGGTGGTGACAGTGAAAAATCCGTCAAGCTCAGGGATTAGCTTGCCCCCAACGGGAGGCTTATTTGATTGGTCAAGCAATCCACTCCCATACGATTCTACAAGAACAGTAACAACCTGTGTAGATCCACTTCCCATCAGCGACCCCAATCTGATATTGGGTTATACCCTGCATCATGGAACATTTCCATGGCCTTCTGATTCTTGTTGTACGGATATTCCTTGTGATACCATACCCATACCTAAATGTTGCGAAAATATCAATGGTGATTTTGAAGATTTCACAGGTACATGGAATGGTACGAATACTTGGATTAATAATGACCTGACCAATTGGTTTGTATCTCATGGAACACCGACTTACTACTTCAATCCGAGTATAGGCATGACTGACAATGGTATGTGGATGTGGTCTTACAACGACAGAGGTGAGGGGGTTTATACAGACTACAATTTCGTTGCCGGAAATAGCTACACTTTGTGTTACGATTTGTACAAGTTTGATGATGCCAATCCGACTTCTACCTTCAGAGTTGAACTGGCAAACAACCTTACACCGGGAACAGCAACAAGCGGTGGAGAACCAATACCAAACCCTCCGTCACAGTTAGTTTCTAATCAAACATGGGTAATCAATGGTACATGGGAACCTATAACGGAGACTTTTACCGCAGGTACTGCTTATAGCCAAGCATGGTTTTATCCGTATTTGGCAGGTGCGCCCAATCCCAACCAAGCCGCCGTTGTGATTGACAATGTATGTATCGTAGATAATGGTCCGGCAGATGAATGTTGTACTGACTACGAAGCATTCTGTCAGCGTGTAGATGCGGGCTTCAACATTGCTTTTAATAATCCGACGAATTGTTCGGTTGGTGTATCTCCGCTGGCACTGAATAGCTGTGACCAAGTCCTGTGGAGTTGGGGTGATGGTACTACATCAACCGCTCCCTGGAACGCCAGTGCCACACATACTTATCCTGCTCCCGGCACATACACTATTTGTATGATAGTACGGGAAACAGACGGCAATGGAGAAGTCTGTTGGGAAAAAGAATTTTGCCGAACAGTAGAAGTCAATTGTCTTCATTGGGAATATTGTGACCCTGTCATCGACTTGGGTACATTGACCTTGCCCACAGGCACCATACACGCACAGCAGGAAGTCATATCGTCAGGCACCGTTCCCGCCGGAACGAATGTCTCCCTCAAAGCCAGACAATGCATACGACTTGACGGTGGCTTTAATTCAGATGCTAATGCAGATTTGGAAATTCTCATTGAGGATTGCACACCGGACTAATACAAAATTTTATAAAAATAATATTTTAATTAAAAATTAATTAATTCAAATTATTCTAATGTTGCGGATTACAGATTTTTCAAAAAAGTAATTCACTCACAAACTTGATACTTGTAACCCGCAACTATTTTTTCAAACAATTTAAAATTTCAAAAATGAAAAATTTAATCATTATTACATTGTTGAGCCTCGCTCCGATGTTAGTTTTTTCTCAGATTGATGTCAAAGCACCGAATGGAGATGTTGGTATTGGTACAGATACGCCACTTGGCAAATTGCACGTAGATGGCGGCAATCTCCTCCTCGAAAATGGTCGTCTTGGCTTTGGAGTCACCGCTCCGGAGCGTCCGTTTCACATGCGGGCTTTCAACTCCGTTTTTCGTGTCGATAGAGATCGTAACTCTCCCGGGTTCATCCTCGCTCGTTTCCCATATCAGGATTATAGCGGCGATGCTTTACAATCGTATGGCTTAATCGTCAACGGCTATGAAAATGGTGATCCGGGTTATCTTGCCCTCACAGATTTCAATGGTAAAGTCGGCGGTGTTTCCGAACGTGTATTTTTGATTTCCGCTACGGGGAGTTTGATTGTGGATAATGCTACTGCACAAGACCCAAATTCGGTTGTAGAATCTGCTTACCGCTTACACGTACAAGGTGATGCCTTCAAATCTGATGGTGGTGACTTATGGAACGTCCTGTCAGACAAACGATTGAAGCGCAATATCAAACAGTACGAAGGCGGTCTTGATATTATCAAAAAACTCAATCCCGTTACTTACGAATACAATGGAAAAGCCGGTACAAAAGCCGGACAAGAACACATCGGTGTAATAGCACAGGAACTGCAAGAAATTGCGCCACAGATGGTCAGTACCTTCCAACTCACAACTGCGAACGACGGCGGCATGGAGTACATTGACGGCAGACCTGACGGCGAGGAAGTTACCCGTACCGAGCATGAATATTTGAGTATCAATGCTTCATCTTTGAAATGGATGATAGTAAATGCTATTCAAGAGCAGCAAAATATCATCGAAGCACAGGAAGATAAAATTGCAACGCTGGAAGAAAGGCTGGCAAAAATTGAAGCAAGGCTCAACAAGCCAACTACAATTGACATTGACATCAATCAACAAAGTCTCGAACTCAACGGACGCGGTGCTTATTTGGAACAAAACCAACCTAATCCATTCAACTCCAATACGCTCATCAAGTACCACGTTCCTACGGATGCTGCGAATGCACTTGTCAATATTTTTAATACTAAAGGACAACTCATTCACAGTGAACGCATTGTACAAACAGGTACAGGCGAAATTCAGGTAAAAGCCGGAACTATCGTGGCAGGAACGTATAGTTATTCATTAGTCGTCAATGGTAAAATTACAGACACCAAGCGTATGGTTATTGTAAAATAAATACGTTGATGATTTCGCTGAGTTGAAACCGCTTTTGTGATATACACGCTGATTTCGCAAAAGGGCAGGGTTTGAACCCTGCCGGATAGTATCAAAGAAGCCCATGCTGAAAAGCATGGGCTTTCTCATTTTATATTTTTTAAAAAATAATAATTCGTAAATTTGCTGTACCATAGAATAGGTTGACATCCAAAATGTTAGTAACTTACGTAAAATTACGTAAAAGATGACAAGTAAAGAAAGACATCAACGTCGCTTTAAAGATACAGAAGAAAAAATAAAAAAAAGAGTTCACCCAAAATCAATTTTGAGTGAACTCTTTTTATCAACTTTTTCGCTGACCGAAGCTATGCCTTGACAGGTTGCTCCTCAGCAGAGCCTGTCTCCGCTTCACTTCGGACAGCTAATTTAATAATAATTATTTTTATTCACAAAATAGTTAGACTTTGGACAGAGGAAATTGGGGAATTGGGAAATTAGGTAATCCCGATAACTATCGGATTAGCGTCAAGCTAAGGCTTATGATGCCCTAAGTTCATTGAAATTACGGAGTTTTTCTTTCATGTTTTGCCTTTTTTTTCTTTTTTCATAGACAGCATGTTTGGAAAATTGCAGAATTAGTT
>CALIZI010000096.1 GCA_938028705.1 uncultured Saprospiraceae bacterium
GGGGTAAATTTCGGAAAATGCTGATTCACGCAGAGAACGCAGAGGTCGCAGAGATTTTACAGTATTTCTCCGCGTACTCTGCGCGCTCTGCGTGAAATATAGATGTCAATATTTTCCGAAATTTATGCCGTTCACAGTATAACGAATTACGAGTCAACGAATTACGAAATCAGCTCCGGTTGCTTTTGCGCCCACTCTGTCCACGAGCCATCATATACGGACATCGGATTATCTAATGCGATTTCAGCAGCAAGCATAATAACACAAGCGGTAAGCCCCGAACCACAAGAAAATATCAAAGGTCGGTTGTCAATATCTAAGTCCTTGAAGATGTCAGTCAACTCTTGCGGGGTCTTCATTTTACCTTCGTTGAGGACTTCGGGGAAAGGAAGATTCAGAGAATCGGGGATGTGTCCGCTGCTGAGTCCGGCTCTAGGTTCGGGGGCAGTGCCACTGAAACGCCCGGACGAACGGGCATCTATGACGATGGCTTTTTTTGAATGGATATTGTGGACGACATCCTCCATGTTTTGTTTAAGGTTGGGATTGAAGTGGGCGGTGAAATCTCCCGTCGGGCAGGTTTTTTCTTCGATGGGTACGGTTTCAAATCCTTGACTGACCCACTCCGGTAGTCCACCGTCGAGTACAGCGACTGCCTGATGCCCCATAGTTCTGAACATCCACCACACACGCGGTGCGGTGTATATGCCGAGATTGTCATAGACGACGATTTTGGACTTGGTATGGATGCCCAATTGACGACAGGCTGTGGTGAAATCTGCTGCACTTAATAAGGTGTTGGGCATCTCGGCAGTTTGGTCGCTAAATCTTTTTTTGATGTCGAATGTACGCGCACCCTTGATTTGTATGCCTGCAAAATCCGATGTCATGCCGGATACATTGGTGGCAGGGCTGGCATCCAAAAGTATCAAATCGGGGTCATTGAGGTGTTGATTGAGCCATTGGGCTGTTACGATATTGGTCATAGTTGAGTGTTTATCAAAAAAAGCTGCTTAGATAAAACATATATCTAAGCAGCTTATGCTTAATAGTATTCAAATTTCGGTAAAATTTAGTGAAATTCCAATACATTAACTAAGAGCATGTTTGGATTTTTTTCAAACATACTCTAAAAGTACAAATTTAATGCTCGTGATTTAATTCATTGCCTGTTGTTCAATTTTCTTACGTTCAATTAAAGGCTTCAAAATATCGCCGGTTAGTGGCTTTTCGACATAAGCCTTAATAATATCATATTGATTAATTTTTTCTTTGTCGGATGGGCGTATGGACGAACTCATGATATAGATTTGCGTCTTGACATTAGGAAATCGTGTCACAAAATCCTCTACAAATTCAAAGCCGTCTCTGAGCGGCATATTAATATCCACGAAAATAATATCGGGAAAATCCGCTGCTTTCAACTTTGCCAAATTGTCTATGGCATGAATGGCATTGAGTTCAAAATGTGGTATAATCGGAATATTATCCAATTCGATATGTGCTTTAATCAGATAATTAGTCGCCCGATTATCGTCAATAAAAAGTACGTGTGGGAGTAAAGGAATGGTTCCGTTTTGTTGCTGAGTGTTGTGTAAGATAGACATTACCATGTGTTTAGGTTTTAAAATAATTGAATATTAATGAATGTCTAAAGAAAGATTTTAGCCGTTCCTGCTTTAGACTTAGATCTTGCCAATTATTTTGTATCTCTCACGATAATTTGTTTTTAGGAATTCATATTTGGACAAAATACATCAAGGATTAAAGCAAAATTTTTGAGTTGTATTTTTGCTTTAATACCCGATATTTGTAAAAAGTGTTTAACCTGTTTTGGAAATATATTTATAATGATAATTCACAGCTACCTCTCTGTGAAAGTTCTGGTACAACTCATCATATATTTCACTAAGGGAAAGTTCCTCATAGCGGTCATGTTTCAATAAATTGATAATCTTGTATTGACTATCTTCTGATATACAACGCTCTATAAGGTTTAATTTACGAATGGATAATTCACATTTGTGGGTATCTTGATGAAGACTTTTCATCTTATTGAAAATAGAAGTCTGCGAATTTTGCCTGTCCGTTTGCTTCTTTTTCAGTATCACTTGTTGGATTTCGAGGACTTTTCTTTTGGAGGATACAATCTGTCTTAAACTTTTATTCACTTTCTGCGCCGACATAACTCTTTGTTTTTTATCAACAAAAATAATGTTTCTTTATCATAATTATACGGAGAGATTATGAGAGTGTTTCATGGATTTTAAAATTTAATATTTGATAATATTTATGCCTTTGAATGAGAGGAATTAAATGGAGTAGTAAGTGGTGAGTAGTGAGTAGTGAGTAGTGGTTTGTATGTAAAATCTCTCTACTCGTTACTCTCTACTCGTTACTCATAATATTTCAATACTTCACTAACCACATCTTTTTCGTCATCACTTTGGTAGAGGAGTTTCAAGATAAGTCCGGCGCGGTACATTCTGAATGTTTTACTTTTAGCATCATAGTCTATCATCAAGGGATATTCCTGATCTTCCTGATGACATAAAATGCACAACGGACTACTGATAAAAACCGTATCAATCAAAGAAAATAACATGGGAGGTGTAGGAAAAAACATCATTTCTACCGGAATCTCCCACGCACTTAATTCCATCAACATATCGTGCATTTTTCGCTTTAGCTTTTCGGAAAGTAAGTCATTGATTTTCTCCTCTTCAAAAGACTTCCAACTATGTGTTTCGGGCGAAAAATAATCTACATTGCCTATCCTCAGCTTATAATCAAAACGCTCATATCCCGGCACAATATATCCCGGATAGTAGTAATCTCTGCCTGTTTCGCTAGCAAAAATAATTTCGCGCAACATCGTATAATAACCCAAGCTAAACTTCTGATAATCAGGGTCATAGATGCCCATGATGCTTGCTGTTGCCTTAGCCCCCAAATCAAAAAAACTGGCAGCGACGAGTTTATCTTTATCGTATATCGTTATCTCATAAGTATCATAAATATTTTCACCCAAATCATTTTGAAGTGAGACATTAATACTTTCAGCTATGGGTTCTTCAAAACGGGTTTTGTATATGTTGTACAAGCGTTCTTTCTCTTGGTCAAACACCGCTTTTTGTACTTTTATCGTAAATTTACGCTCTATTTGACGCATCAGTTTGCGTTGACTTTTGCTAAACTCGTGTTTATGCAAATTCAACCTTACCCATACCGTAGAATACACATCATTGCGGACGTACAAAAAATGACAGGTAAATATAGACTGCCCCATCCTAAACCAACCCTGCGAAAGGTACTGGTCTAACTGAAACTTAGAAATCTTTTGTGGATGATGGTGAACGGTGAACATTTAATGCTTATTAGTGATTAGGTTAAAAATCATTGTTTGATACGACAACCTTATTCATATATTGGACTTTGGACAAAATGGGAATTAGGAAATTGGGAAATTTCCTTTGTCCAAAGTCTAATCATATAAAATATACATTTAAAAAAATATTTCTCAAAAATAAGAAAATATTTTTAAACCTAAATTTTTCCTGATATTGATACATCATAAACAGTCAGACCTTTTTAATTAATTTGACATTGTTAAATTCTACTTAATGAGCTGATAATAAGCACTTTACAAAGACAACATCATAAAAAAAAGTCTATGCAAAAGGCTCGTAAAATTACAGAAAATCTTTTAAAAAAAACTTATCGGTGTACTATTATTATACGGTGAGTGTACTTGAATACACAGAAAAAAGGCAGTTAATAAGCGCAGTATCAAGGATTTGAAGGATGAATTTGTCATTAGAGAACAAGCTTGGAACGAAGCCCGACTGAAATCAGGCGATACACGATGCTTCACCAATTTCACGCTAATGCTTTTTACATATCTGTTCACTTTCAGTGGTCATGGTGAATGTACCGGAGATAAAATCATCCGATTTTTTAGCATAGTCAGGAGCATACAATTCTATGCTGATACCCCCGATATTCATTTTGTTTTTTAAATCATCGAAGAAACTCATAGTTTTATTTTTTTAGCGAATTAAAAAATATATATGGTTTAGACTTTGGACAAAGGAAATTAGGGAATAGTCCCTTAATAAATCCTTGATAAAAAGTTAAAAATAATTAAATTTAAGCTCGGTTCAATACAAGTTCGTATTCCCACTGGTAACTACTAGATTCCGTGGAATTGTCTGAACGAAGGTGTACATGGA
>CALIZI010000097.1 GCA_938028705.1 uncultured Saprospiraceae bacterium
TACGGCGCTCAACAATTTTTACGCGGTGGTCATAAGAAATTGGACTACCCATGAGCTGTATTTTTAATTTGCAATAGATGTCAAAGAACAAGATACAACTTTAGGTCTGTTTCAGCAAACACAACCTGAAGTCGCAAGACAAGGGGGCTGGGGGGTGGAAAACGCATAACCTTTTCTTATTTATGAACACCTCAATTAAACAAAATTAAAATTTAACATTGTCAGGTAAACACATTGTTAAAAATGAAAACTTTTTTCTTAAAAACTTTTACAACCCTAATCTCACTTTTATTTGTCGTATCATTATTCAGCAATAACATTGTTTCAAACGGCAACTTTGAATCCGGTCTTAATCATTGGGGCAATTGGTTCAATACTTCCTCCGGTTATAATGCCGTTTTTCAAACTACCAACTCCGAAGTATATAGCGGTTCGGCAAGTGGGCAAGTCACCATCAGTAGCATTGGTTCGGATGCAGCTTTTCACAAAATCATGGTAAAAAATACGAGTTTTACCTTACAGGCTAATGTAGATTATGAAGTATCTTTTTACCTGAAAAGCAATACTACACAGAGTTTTTCGGTACAGATTCACAAAGATTCAAGTCCTTATACGCTTTATGCCGAGAAGATATATACGGCTTCCGGCAACTGGCAACAGTACAGTTTCAATTTTACCAGTCCGGTCACGACTTCCGATGTGCGTTTTGCATTCAAACTGGGCAATCGCGCAACCACTTATTATTTTGATAATATTGAAATTGCAGAATCTTCGCAGGAGTACAATTCGGTGATTGACCCTAATTACAGCATTGATTGGTCGCGCTCGGGTGTGCCGGGAGGTATTCCTGAAGTACCGACTACCGTAAATGTCCTTGATTATGGCGCGGTGGGCAATGGCAGCACCAACAATCTCGCGGCTTTTGAAGCGGCATTGGCGGCAGCCGATTATGGCGAGGCGGTGATTGTGCCTGCGGGTACTTATCGCATCAATGGCAGTCTTAGGATACCGGAAGGCAGAGTGCTGCGCGGCGAATGTCCTTCTGATACACGCTTAGAGTTTTTTGTGAACTCCAAGTCTCCTTGTATTGATATTGTTACTTTTGAATATGGTAGTTTTCAAGCTGTCACAAGTGGTTTTCAAAAGGGCAGCAATGCTATAAATGTCAACAATCCTTCCGCCTTTTCGGTAGGTGATTATCTGGAAATACAACAGGAAAACGACCCTGTTTTGATGTACACTGAAGACCGATGGAATGAATCGTGGGCAGCCAATGCCGTCGGACAACTTTTTAAAGTAACAGGAAAATCAGGCAACCGAATTGATTTGGATAGACCTGTTTTTTACGGCTTCAATCCCAGCTTAGACCCCGAAGTACGAGCTGTCGGATTGATAGAGGATGTAGGTATCGAAGACCTATATATCGAAAGATTGGACGCAAGTGACGGGTCTAGTATTTTAATAAAAAATGCAGCCCTATGCTGGGTAAAAAACATAGAAAGTAACATGACCTTTCGCTCTCATGTTGATATACAAAGAGGTATAGATTGCGAAGTGCGCGGGTCTTATTTTCACCATTCACACGATTATGGCGGTGGCGGACATGCCTATGGTGTTGATTTAGCAACGCATACCACTTCTGTTTTGGTAGAAAATAACGCACTCAATTTTTTACGACATGCCTTGCTGATTCAGTTGGGGGCTACGGGCAATGTATTTGGTTATAATTACAGTACAGCACCCTATTGGTCCAATAGCAATACCAATATCCCACCGGATATTTCGATGCACGGGCATTTTCCAAACATGAATTTATTTGAGGGGAATATCGTGGTAGAAGCCACTTTTTCGGACCATTGGGGACCGGTAGGACCGGGCAATACGATGTTCAGAAATCGTGTCACTACGAGTGATATTTGGTTGCGCGACCATTCGCATCGTCAAAACATCATTGCGAATGAACTCACCGGAAATGGCGCGAATGTACTCATAGACCCCACTGTCAACAATACATGGTCGCACAGCAATAATGAAAACGGAACTATCAGAACAACGGCTACGGTACCAATCCCGGCATCGCTTTATCTCGATAGTAAGCCTGATTTTTTGACGGGTTATCCATTTCCGGCTTTTGGGCATGATGTGACTTTGGGGGCAAACAGGATTCCGGCACAAGACCGCTTTGAGGAAAACGGAGAACTTTGTGGTGATATTTGTCCCGGATTTGATGACAGCTTGATTGGTCAGCCTTGCAACGATGGCAATCCCAACACCGAAAATGACAGATATACCAGCGATTGCATCTGTGTAGGAACGCCTGTATCCGCTAATGATTGTAACCTGATAAGTAACGGCGATTTTAGCAATGGTACAAGGGACTGGAACAAGTGGGGATGTGACATCAATAGCGTTGCGGGTGCCTGTCGGATTACTAATGTTCAGCAAGGCGCAAACCGTTGGAATGCAGCATTAGCACAAGGCGATTTTAGGGTACAACAAGGCAGACAATACGAAGTCAGCTTTGATGCCGCTTCTATTCAAAACAATAAAACGATTTATGTAAAAGTGGGACTCAGCGAATCGCCATGGACGAGTTTTTTATATCAGGAAATTTCTTTAACGCCTAATAATAAGCGTTTCAATATTCCATTTACAATGTCGCAGGCAACTAGCTCGAAAGTGCGTTTGGAATTTCATCTCGCTACAAGTACCACAGGATTGATAGTGGATAATGTCGAATTAGTACCGCTTTCAAATGATTGCGACGATAGTAATGACTGTGAACAAATACAAAATCCCAATTTTACAGGTCAGTTTACAGACGACTGGCGTTTCTTTAACTGCCAAGCCACCGCCGCTAATAATGGGATAAATATTGACGTTCCCTATGTAGCACAAAACCCGTGGAACATTGCCGTCAAACAACGCGGACTCAATTATGAGCAAGGCAAGTCATACCGCGTCAGTTTCAAAGCGAGGGCAAATGCCTCCCGTACCATAGGTGTAAAGGCAGGCAGGGCAAGTTCGCCATACACCAGTTACAATTTTAAAAATATTAATCTGAGCACCTCACTCCAAACCCATACTTTCACTTTTACAATGAATAATAACACCGACAGTGATGCTTATTTAGAGTTCTTTTTAGGGACAAGTGCTGTTAATTTATTCTTGGGCGAAGTCAGTGTAGTTGAAACGGGATGTGCAGGACTTAGGGAAGATTTGTCCAATGGAATCATTGACAATTATAGCGTTTTCCCAAATCCGGCAAGCGATATGTTGACGGTTCAATTCGATTTGGCAGACGACTATAATTCCGGCATCATTCGTCTATTTGATGTAAATGGCAAAATGATTTTGGAAGAACAAAAAGCGATGTTTTCCAGCAATCAATTTCAATTAAACGTACAAACAATTCCCGCAGGTGTGTATATGCTTCGCGTGGATGTTGGTGGGTATTTTTTGACGCATAAGGTGGTGAAGTATTAACCCAAGTTGAATATGTACCCCCCAAATTTATGAATTTTGTTTTTGTTGATGTACATTACATTGGTTTCGATGATTTTTAAATGAGAAAACAAAATACATTTTATTGATTATCAATTTTTTATAAAAAATATAAAATCAATACTTTTATTTTAAATATTTTGTCAACCTGATTATTTCCTCAATAATTAGACTATTATTTTTTCAAAATGAATTAAATTATAAAATAATTCATAAATATCTAATTATGATATTTTTATACAATTAAATAAAGTTTATAATTTTATTTTAAAAAAATAATAATTTCAAATGTTTTTTTCTCATTTCAAAATCATCGAAACTAAAGACATTAGCGGATGTTTTTGAAGAAAAAAAGTTCACGGTGGCGTGTACTATGATTTGGTAGTGGAACAGTTTTTAAATAACTACCTACTAAATATGATTATAAATAATTGATTTTCAACAGTTTAGTTTTTTAAAATATAGATAGCCATTTAAAGCTTATACCAGTAGTGGCAGATAATATAGTAATTCATTGATTCGCAATTTTTAATAAAACGAATCACGAATCAACGAATTACAAATTATTATGCCAATGCTTTCGCCATAGTTGCACCTATTGCGGCAGGTGATTTGACAACGTGAATGCCGCAAGCTGCCATGATTTCCATTTTAGCTTCGGCAGTGTCGGCGTGTCCGCCAACGATTGCTCCGGCATGCCCCATCGTTCTGCCTTTGGGTGCGGTTTGTCCGGCAATAAAACCCACGACAGGTTTTGTGCCGTTTTCTTTTATCCAATGTGCGGCATCCGCTTCCATACTTCCACCGATTTCGCCTATCATAATAATGCCGTCTGTATCGGGGTCATTCATCAGTAGTTCGACAGCATCTTTGGTGGTTGTACCCACGATAGGATCGCCACCAATACCGATGCAGGTAGATTGTCCGAGTCCAGCTTTGGTCACTTGGTCAACCGCCTCGTAGGTGAGCGTACCTGAACGCGAGACGATGCCAATGCGTCCGGGCGTATGAATAAAACCGGGCATGATACCAACTTTAGCTTCGCCGGGAGTCATCACGCCGGGGCAGTTGGGTCCTACCAAACGACAGTCTTTATCCTCAATATATGCCTTGACTTTCACCATGTCTTGCACCGGAATGCCCTCTGTGATACATATAATGGTTTTGATACCTGCATCAGCGGCTTCCATGACCGCATCAGCCGCAAAACGCGGTGGCACAAATATAATAGATGTGTCTGCCCCTGCCTTCTCAACGGCTTCGGCTACGGTATTGAATACGGGCTTGTCGAGATGTGCCTGACCGCCTTTGCCGGGCGTTACGCCACCTACGACATTGGTGCCATATTCTATCATTTGGCTTGCATGGAATGTACCTTCTTTTCCGGTAAATCCTTGTACGATAATTTTTGAGTTTTTATTGACTAAAACGGACATTGTGTGTTGGTTGATTAGTGTATTAGTTGAACAGTTAATTAGTCTAAATACATTGTTAAAAAAGTTTCTTTACAAATTAAAATTAATGTAAAATGTAAAATATCAAATTTAAAATGTAAAAGTTGTAGGACGCAATACAAATACATTTTTTCGTATTTAATTGATTTTTAAATTATTATAAAATAAA
>CALIZI010000098.1 GCA_938028705.1 uncultured Saprospiraceae bacterium
AGTCAAACTTTCACGCTCTTTGAGGGCTTCCAAGACTACTTTTGTCTTGAAGTCTGCTGTGAATTTTCTACGTCTCATAATTGCAAATTTAAAACATTTTTTGTTCCTTAATTTGCTGTCCTAATTTTGGGGGTAACTACAGTCTTTTTTGTATAAAAAAGAATAGAGGAAGATTGAGTTAAAATGGTTTTCATAATACCTTCGCGTGCGTACTTCAAAAATTTAAGATTATTGTGAAGTGTTTCGTTCTAAATTAGCGGGTGCGAGGGGGTGTTTTTGCGTTTCATAAAATAAAATATTTTTACAATATTAATCGCACAAATGTAATAAAAACTATCTTTATAATAAAATTATTCAAGCCTAATATTTGAATTATGAGCAGTTTTAGACAGAAGCTTTTGTTTGGTATCGTGCCAAGATACAACAGATTCCGCATCAAGTGCGGAATGACCTTTGCTCTTGGGTGTTTTTAATTTTTGGGGAGTACACATTCAACTTTGCTTAAAGTGAATATGGTATGATGATGAACCTCTAAAAACGCTACACTTTCTGTGTGAAAAAGTGTCAACTACTTTGATAAACATGTATTTTAAATAATATTTTAAATAAAAAAAATCCGTTCCGAAGTACCTTCGAAACGGATTATAAATATTTTTATATTAAATAAAATTACTCCTAAGAGCAACTTATTTTGAAGTATCAACCACCATTCAGTGAACCTGCATTAGCACAACTGACAATAACCATCACTTCTGCCATACCTGCGACCATAGCCGGACAACCATCTGCATCTGTAACAGTGGCTACCCCATAAGTGGTATTCATGGCAGGAGCTACGGGAATAGCATCGCCACTCATGTAACCTGTGATGACTGTACCGTCGCTAAGGGTAACATCATAAGGACCTGTACCGCCACTCATCGTGACAAATAAATCTACGGGAACATTATTGCAGACTTGTCCGCCGCCGGAGATGGTGGCAGTGTAGTCGGGGCAAATTATGACACATTCAGGTATATCAACTGTGAAAGGAATATTACAGTCTCCGTTGGCTTGATCTACAATTGAGTACATGACACCTGCCATAGCCGTAGTCGGTCCTGTAATCGTAAATGTGCCTGTACCTGTACCTGTTCCCATACCTGTTCCTGTGGCTGTACCTACTACGGCACCGCCTGAATCAAGAATATCATACATACCCGAAGCAAGGCTCTCATCAAATGTAACAGTAACAATGGCATTTTCACCATCACAAACTGCACTTGCTACTGGATTTAGAACTTCACATGGTGGGCAGAAACCAATACATAAATCTTGTATATTCATTTCGGGTGAGGAGTTATCACCTACCGTACCGTCACCATTACAATCTAGACCTATCGAACTAACAGCATACATATAAGTAACACTTGTAATCACATCATTTGGACCATGTCCTAATGAGCCATCTTCTTCGTCGCCATTTCCTGTTGCACAGTCAGCACCTGCCGCCGAGCCTACTATTGTTTGGTTATCATCAATAGCTCCATTGCCACCACTACCTCCATTATCTTCGTCTTGGGCAGGGTCAGTACAATTATCGAACATTCCGGTAGCCGGATTCCAATCATTCTCCAAAGGTGCGTTAAAATCATCAATTGCCCACCAACCGACTTGCACTTGCCCACCTGCTGCATCTCCGAAAACCGGATTGAATGATGGCGTACCTGTATAGACCGTTGTACCCGGAGCATTTCCAGCCAGATAATCTGCCATAGATAATCCATTGTGATAATCGCCACCACAGTAATTGGTAATATCCATTGTGTTATAAGGAACGCCATTGGTGGTTACTTCTAATGTTTCATACATCAAACTTGCACCATTGGTACTCGTATAGCTGATATTCAAATTTTGGGCATCTACCATCAAACCATTTATGAAGCTGATTGTAACAGTTGCCCATACATCCGAACAATCACAAACATCTTGATTGCCCGGAGTGGCAGAGTCTAAGTTAATCTGTCCACCCCCCAGTGTAACAACTAATTCCCAATCATCTAAGTCCGTAGGGGTTAAACAATCTGCTCCCGGAGTAGTGACCACTCCTTCTGCATCCACTTGAATTTCTATATCAATTTGAATATCAGGTGTACCATCTGGGCCCGATGTATAGTTTCCCATAGCATCCGGTCCGGTGAGTACATCGTACTGTGCAGTCGAAGTTGTACTTCCTGTACCACCGACTACCTCTGTAATATCAGTAGCCTCGTCAAATGCAGGTTCTCCAAATGTGATACATTCGTTCCATTGTGCATTCACACTAATAAAGCATCCTAAAAATAGAATGATAAGGGGTGTAATGATATATAATTTTTGCATAATAATTTGGTTTTTTTAATAAAATTGAGACCCAAAGTTAAGTTTTTATTGACTTATTGCCCATTATTTGCAGGAAAATTTTGTATAAAAGTATTTTCACAAGCCGGAGCGGAACAAAGGTTCACCGGACCGAGTGTTGGAGAATTATTTGTACAAGTTGTGTCGCTCGCATCTGAGTAGGTCAGATTTACGGTCGTGCTGCCATCTGCCGGATACGGACCCATGATGACCGAAGTGCCGGAAGTCGTTGGTGCAGAGGTATTTGTGCCGTCATTGACCGTGTATGAGCCGCTGCCGTTTGCTACCGTAGCTGTGACGGTAATGGTGAACGTATCGTCGGCGGGGTCGGTAGGTGTGCCGTTATTATTGCAAGTGGAGACGACTTCGCTGTCTATCGTGA
Source organism: uncultured Saprospiraceae bacterium (assembly GCA_938028705.1). Taxonomy (GTDB): domain Bacteria; phylum Bacteroidota; class Bacteroidia; order Chitinophagales; family Saprospiraceae; genus JAHDEO01. The sequence goes on from CALIZI010000098.1 coordinate 2,762, forward strand.
TACTGCAAGGTACAGGAGTGGAACATGCCTCAATCGGACCAAGTGGAGCGGTAGTGAAACTACATATTGCGTCACTCGCATCAGAATAGGTCAAACTTACAGTAGCTACGCCATCCGCTGAATACGGACCTAAGACGACCGAAGCACCGGAAGCTGTGGAGGCGGATGTATTTGTACCGTCATTGACAATGTATGAGCCACTACCATTTTCTACCGTAGCGGTGACGGTAATGGTAAATGTATCGTCTGTCATATCATCGGGTGTGCCATTGTCATCGCAAATAGATATTTCTTCATTGTCTATGATGATGCTACATGGTATCATGCCATCGCAGGTCATAGTGGAATTGGCAGCACCGGGGCTGCCGCCGTTGATTTGTACTTGCCAATTAGTATTTATATTATTATCGGCAGTATAATTGGATGTCGGCAGGGCAAGTGTAGCACAGAAATCATTGTCACCATCGGCACATTCGGGGAAGCCGCCGGAATCTATACCATTATCATCATAAAAAACTTCATCAACGAGGTTGCCATCACAATCATACAAGACTATTTCACCGGAAGAATTGCCCAATGAAGCATCCCAATCCAAGAGATTCACGCCGGTTGTCAAGCCCATTGTACCTTCATAATTGGAGGCATTACGCGCAATGACCAAGTAGCCGCCCGGCGGAATGATTATAGCAGGGAAAGTATAAGCCGTTGAGCCAAAAGCTCCATTGTCTGCATCCATTTCCCAATCTTCCAAAAATACATCGGTAGCACCGTTATTATATATTTCAATAAATTCGTAACCACTGTCGCTACCTATATCTGAACATGGATTATAATTAATTTCGGTAATAATAATATCGCCTGTCATACACCCGAAATCTCCTACACAATTACAATCGAGTTGTACGGTGTCCATCATGGTCAATGGGTTGCCATCGTCGCAGCTATCGCCTACATTGAGTTGGAGCAGAGGACAATCAAAGGCAATGGAGCAGTCAAAAATATTGTTATTGACATTACCTGCTGTGGAACAGGCTGAGAGCCAACCGCAGTCAAAGAGTTGTAAAGAAGCATCGCAAGAAGTAGTATCGCCTTGTACAAGTCCGATATTGGTACTGTTGAAATCTTGTGCCGGACCATCAACTGCCGTAAATGCTCCACCATAGCTGATGAGTTCGCAATTGGCACCATTGAGGGATAAAGACATACCGCCTATGCCGTCATTGATGCTTGTTCCCGTAAGGGTGTAATAAGTGTAAACACCGTCATTGACCCGTATGGTAAAGTCACTCAAACTTGTTGTATTGTAGAGCATTCCATTACTATCATAAAGATTGATAGCAAGATTGGCTAAGGTGCCGGGGAAGGCATTGGGAACGGTAATTTCAATAAGCTCATTGGCATCATTATCATTACAATCATAGGCAAATTCGCTGATAAATGCGCCAAAGCAATTTGCAGTCATAAGCGTACCCGCACAAGCGCAATCCATTTGAATGACATCATTGGTGGTGTTAATATTACCGTCATTACATGGCGTACCGAAGTTGACCATGAGTTCGGGGCAATCGTAGGTGACGGGGCAGGGGTCTGTACTGTTAAAATTGCCGGGTGTAGCGCAGGCAGAAATCCATACATTTATATCCTCAAGCAATTGCAGAGATTGGTCACATTGGGTGTCGTTGCTTTGTTGAGCAACGATGTTTATACCACTAAAACCTAAAGCAGGTCCGTCAAGTGCCGTAATACGTGCAGGAAGACCAAACACTCTCCCATAGCTATAGAACTCACACAAAGCACCTTGATAGGACAAGGCAAATCCATCGGGTCCGTTTTGTACAGTGCCGGGAGAGAATGCAAAGGAATAAATGGAAACGCCATTGGCTTGTACGCCAAGTGTGAAATTATCGAGTGTAATATCAAAATAAGACAAACCGTTTAAGCCATTATAGAGGTCAATTTGAATATCTGCCAGATTGCCCGTAAACGAATCGGGAATAGTGACCTCAATGACCTCGTTGGTATCCACTCCCTGACAATTATAAGCAAATTCGGAAATAAATGCTCCCGGACAATTGGGTGCAGGGTAGCCGCCACAGGTACAATCTGTGAGTACCATATCAGTGGTTGTAGCGGGGTCGCCATCGTCACAAGGTTCACCATAGTTGGCGGTAATGTCGGGGCATTGAAAGGGTATGCCTTCACAAGTACAATCCGGTTGTACCTCGTCCAATTGCGTCATGGGGTCTCCGTCGTCACAAAAATCGCCGAAGTAGGCATTGAGTTCCGGGCAATCAAAGGGAATGGTATCACCTACGCAAGTACAATCCGCCATAATCATATCATCTTCTGTATTGGAATTACCGTCATTACAATTATCACCAAAATTGGCTAATATATCGGGGCAATCAAATATTTCCATACAATTTTGGTCGGTATTAAGATTACCTAAAGTAGCACAGGCATTAATCCAGACACAATTATAAAGTTGGAGTGTTTGGTCACATTCGGTGGCATTACTTTGCGAACTTTCGATATTCATACTCGTCATCCCTGCGGCTATGCCATCGGTTGCCATGATTGCGCCTTCATAGCTGATAAATTCACAAACCGTACCTTGATAAGAAAGTGCCAGACCGTCAGCTCCGTTTTGAAGTAATGTGCCGTCACCTTGCCAAGAGTAGTAGGTATTGACTCCATTATTGCTGCCTTGTGTAAAGGTATCTAAGGCGAATGTATGATATACCGCACCACCATTTCCATTATACAAATCAATCTGAATATCGGCGAGATTGCCCGTAAAGCTATTGGGTACGCAGACCTCTAAAGATTCATTGGCATCCACCGGAGTACCAACGCAATCATAAGCAAATTCATTGATAAATGCGCCGGGGCAATCTCCGGGAATGATACCTGCACAAGTGCAGTCCATTTGAATGACATCCAAGACCGTTTCGTCATTGCCATCATCGCAAGGTGTACCGAAATTGAGCATCAAATCCGGGCAGTCGGGCGGTGTACCCGCACATGTACAATCCGTTTGAATGACATCGCCTACGGTAGTCGCATCGCCATCGTCACATTCATCACCGAAGTTGGTCATTTCATCCATACAATCAAAATTGACATCGCAGAGCAAATTGGTATTCACATCGCCCGGAGAGGCACAGGCATTGACCCATGTACCGTCGAATAATTGTATGGTTTCATCGCAGGTCGTGTTATTATTTTGACTAACCCCTACATTCGTACTTGTCATCCCCAATGCCGGACCATCCGTTGCCGTAATTGTGCCTTCATAACTAATAAATTGACAAACCGTACCTTGAAAAGAAAGGGCAATACCGTCAGGCGCACCATTTTGAATAGTAATTCCTGTAATAAAATAATACACATAAGTACCGTCATCTACCCCTATGGTAAATTGGTCGAGTGTCACATCGTTGTATGAAGTACCGTTGCTGCCATTGTACAAATCAATTCTGACATCTGCCACATTATCCATAAAGGTATTGGGTACGGCTATTTCTATCACCTCATTGGCATCGCCTTCATCGCAATCATAAGCAAATTCATTGATAAAAATACCCGAACAGCCGCTGCCGGGCATTGTACCTGCACAGGTGCAATCAGCTTGTATTATATCATCCACCGTAGTCGGGTCGTTATCGTCACAGGCATCGTCGAAGTTGAGCATCAAATCCGGGCAATCCGGTACAGTACCCGCACAAGTACAATCTTCTTGTATGACATCATCAATAGTGGCGGGGTCGCTGTCGTCGCAAGGGTCTCCGAAATCAAGCATTTCGGTTTCACAATCAAAGACTTGCGAACAGTCGAGGGCGGTATTGACATCGCCGGGGGTGGCGCAGGCATTGACCCACATATCTCCGACCAATTGTATCGTCTCATCGCAAGGTGTACCATTAGTTTGCGTTACGCCTACATCGGTACTTGTCACGCCTTGTGCCATGCCATTTTCTGCCGTCATTACACCCTCGTAGCTCAAAAATTCACACACCCTTCCCTGATAAGAAAGAGCGATACCGTCAGGCGCACCATTTTGAATGGAAGTACCTGTCAGTATGTAGTAGGTATAAGTGCCGTCATTATTACCTGCGGTAAAAGCATCTGCCATCAAAGTAGCATAAGTTCCGTTGCCGTTGCCATTATACAATTCAACGATAATATCGGCTAAACTGCCTGTGAAATCATTGGGTACTGCCAGTTCGATGACCTCATTCATGTCTGCATCGCCACAATCGTAGGCAAACTCGCTGATAAACACACCCGGACACATATCTATGGGAATGATACCCTCACAAGTGCAATCTTCAAGTATCACATCATTGACGGTATTGGGGTCGCCGTCGTCGCATTCATCGCCGATATTAGCAGGTAAATCGGGGCAGTCGGGAATCACGCCTTCACAAGTACAGGTGGCAAATACAAAGACATCATTTATGGTATTCGGGTCGCCATCGTCGCAAGGATCGCCGGGAAATAAATCCAACTCACAAAGGTCGCCGCTGATATTTTCGGCACCGGGAGTGGGTACTTGAAATTCCCAACTTGTACAGTCTGAATTGTCTCCCACACCATTATATTGTAGCGAGTAGCAATTTCCGTCGGCACCGCAATCGGTATCACTGTACGTGAAAATATCTTGTAAGGTTCCTGCTGCGTCAGAAAGGACAACACTTTCTCCTGTATTACCAAGATTGCCGCCTGTCCACACATACATCTGTACACCCGCAGGTGCCGGATTTGTCCAAGTACAGCCGCTAAAACTGTCGTTGACTGTCATCAAAATATATTCTCCTGCCGCTATCGTCGTACCCGCCGGAAAAGTAAACGCCGGATCATCCGTTGACCAACCGGAGAGGTCCACTGCGGTCTCTCCGGCATTGTAGATTTCCATAAATTCGCAGTTGTTATCAAAACCTTGCATGCCACAAGGATTGTAGCTGATTTCGTTGATGATGATTTGACCTTGCGCGAAGCCAATCATTAAAGTCATTAAAAAAGCGGACAAAAATGTTTTCATATTTTCAAATTAGGTTTTAGTGATTCGCACTGTACTCCGTTTACTAAACTTTTCGAGTTTGGTAAACGTAAAAATATCATCAAAATTTGTAATTACCTAAATATCAGTGCTTTACTTCTCCGATAGCTATCGGAGACCAAACTCTTTGAAGTTTAGTAAACGGATTTTTGGATCTTGTTTTTCATTTTAAAAACAGTACAAAAAGTATCAATTGTTTTTAAGAAAATTTAAATATAATATTTTTATAAAAAATATATTTAAATTATTTTTTTATAAAAATTTTATTAATAAAATATTTATGTAAAAGGGTGTTTGTATTTCATCAACAGATAGAGGATGCCCATACAGATGAATTATATCTAAAAAGCGGGAGTTGAAAAGAATAGCCTTTGGTGGTGGCTTTGGGTTCATCGCTTAATGATTAATTGATTGATGTCAGTATTTTAATATATGGATACAAAGATAATATACATTTTGTGAAAAACGCTGAAATGCTTTGTTAATTTTCAACCTCAACTTCAACTTCAACTTCAATTTGAGATGAATAATACCGTTTGTTGTCAGCCGTTTACCGTTTACCGTTTGAAGAGGTAGGCAGAGGGCTCGAACCCCATACCCGAAGGCACCACCGGTTTTCAAGACCGGGCTTGTCCCAATGACTCATTTACCTACCTTTTTAATGTTGTAATGTTTGGATGATGTAATGCGATAATGTGTAATGATTGAATGTTGAAATGCGTTAATGCGATAATGCGTGAAATTCATTCATTCCACATTCAAAACTCATTCATTAAACATTATCGCATTATCGCATTTCAACATTATATAGCGGAAGACAAGGGAATTGAACCCTCACCACCTGTTGGTGGACTACTTTAGCAGAGTAGCGCAGCAAACCAATATCTGCCTATCTTCCATTGACTAATGCTTGAATGCTGAAATGCGTTAATGTGATAATTCATTCATTCCACATTCAAAATTCATTCATTAAATATTATCGCATTTCACATTATCGCATTATTACATTGTACTCCGGGTGAGACTCGAACTCACACATCCACTGCGGGATAACAGGGCTTAAACCTGTCGCGCCTACCAAATTACGCCACCGGAGTTGATAATGATTGATTGTGTTAATGCGATAATGCGTGAAATTCATTCATTCCACATTCAAAACTCATTCATTAAATATTATCGCATTCCATCATTTTATCATTATCACATTCCAAAAGTACCCGTCCGGAGATTCGAACTCCGATTCATTGGTTTCTAAGACCAACCGCTTTGCCAGATTAGCGCAGACGGGCATAAAAAAAGCCTTCCGATGTGTACCGGAAGGCTTTTTTGTTATGCTTAGAATTGGAATTGTAAATTCTTGACTAATACACATAGCATATCCTCCCGTTATCGAAACGACTTAGCGATAAACGCAAGGAGAGGAGTGTGTATGTGTTGTTATTTTTCATTGTAATTGTTGTTATGGGGATAGATACGTTTTGAGGGAAAGAAAAGTTCGCAGGATTGTATTTTTTTCATTTTTTTAATACAAAAAAATATTATAAAATAATTTAAATATAAAAATAATTTAATTTTTAAGTTATTATAAATAAATTATTTGTGAGATTTATTCACGTCATACACTTTTACATTTTACATTTATTATTTTGCATTTTACATTTAAAAAACCTTCCCACGATTCAAAATATTTTTAGTATCCAATGCCTGTTTTAATGTTTTCATCAACTCAATTTCTTGCGGAGAACGACACAAGTGCAGGTAGGCTTTTTTGTGTACACCGATACCATGTTCGGCAGAAACAGAACCGCCGATAGTCTGCAAAGGCGGGTAAATCGCATCATTGATTTGTCGGGTCAGCGATGCGTCATTATGCTTTTTACCAATGATAAAATGTACATTGCCATCAGCGATATGTCCGAAGGCAAAACAGTGTTCTATATCAGAAATTTTGTTGATGCGTTGGGTCGCTTCATCCACATAATCGCCAATCAGCGGAATGGGCAAGCTAATGTCAAAATGTTGGTCGTGCGTACACTGCGATACGAGTACATGTACATCCTCGCGTATGGTCCAAAACCATGTCAAATCCGCTGCATTTTGCGCCATCGCAGCATCTTTAATCAGCCCTTTGTTCAGGGCTTCTTCGAGCAGGGTTTCCATTTTTTTTCGGTCATTTTCCTGATGACTGCCAAGACTTTCGAGTAAGACATAATAGTTGTAATCGTGTGGCAGAGGCGGCTTTGAAGGTGCAGGAGGCGAAGTCAGCGTTTTGAAGGTCGTGTTCCATATCAGTTCGTAGGCACTCATCGTACCTGCCAAACCGCTATCCATAAATTTCAGAAAATCAACGACTTGTGTATAATCATTGATACCGACAAAGGCACTGATTCTGCTTTTGGGAGCTTCGACGAGTTTCAGTACAGCTCGCGTAATCACGCCCAATGTACCTTCCGAACCAATAAATAATTGCTTGACATCATAAGCTGAGTTGTCTTTGATGATTTTTTTTAAAGAAGAAATCACCGTACCGTCTGCCAGTACCGCTTCCAAGCCTAAGACCAAATTTCGCGTCATGCCATAACGAAATACACGCAAGCCTCCGGCATTCGTCGAAATCGCACCACCGATTTGAGCCGTACCTTTTGCGCCGAAATTCAAAGGAAATAGCAAGTCTTTTTCCCGCGCAGCCGACTGTATATTTTCTAAAATAGCACCGGATTGTACGGTCATCGTCCGGCTTTTTTCGTCCACTTCTTCAATGGCATTCATCCGCTCCATAGCTATCACCACCTCCTCCGAGTGGGTCTCTGTACTACCCACCAAATTGGTCAGTCCGCCATGTACTACTACCGCCTGTCCATGCTCATGACAGACCCGCATAGCCGCCGCCACATCATCCGTAGATTCGGGTAGCACGACTGCCTTGGCATTGAGCGGTTCATCCATTTTCCAGATGTGTACGTATCTGTCTTTGACCACCTCACCCGTCAAGACTTTTTCGGAGCCTAATTCTTTTTGTAAAGCTGTGATGATTGACATATTATTTATGAATGTAAAATGATAAATTTAAAATGTAAAAGTGTCGATAGTGCGCGAGTGGTGTATTTTTATTTTTGTGTATAAAAGATTGGTAAATATAAAAAGAAAAAAGGTTTGAAAAACCTTTAACCCGCATATATTCGCGCCAACGTGAATGCTCCCTTATCTCGGTTGAGTCGTGGGCAGCTAAAGACAGCCCGTACTAGTGGCGGCTAGCCTAATTACATTGCGAAATAAGCTTTGTTATAAATTAAAATTAATGTAAAATGTAAAAGTAACGTATCATGTAAATAGCACAAGGTAATAAAAAGAAAAAAATATTCGGTGAATAGTTAAATATTGGGAAAAAATATTTATTTTTTGGGGTAAACTAACGATACAACTTGAATATCCACAAATACATATCAAAATTAAAG
>CALIZI010000099.1 GCA_938028705.1 uncultured Saprospiraceae bacterium
TAAGCTCCGTAGGAGCGGCACTGTTTGTACATTTAACGGTGTCGGTGCTACGCACCTTGATAAGTTTTGCTTGGTTTTTTGCTACAAACAGGGGCGGTACTATGTACCTTTTGGTCAAACTAATTTTAATCGCACAGGTTGGTTTCAACCGCCATGTGTAACGACTGCTCTGCTTACAACATAACGGTTGAAATCGCCTGTACGTGAAATGTCTTTTTGTATATTTGTAGAATGAATACCAAAACCATATACATTGTATCGGGCTTACAAAGGGGAGGAACTTCTATGCTTATGCAAATGCTCGAAAAGGGTGGACTCGAATTGGTGCTTGATGAAATTAAAAAGGCAGATAAATTTAACCCTAATGGTTACTACGACCATAAGCGCATCCTCAGCATTAATAGAAAAAAACCGGTCAAATATTCTCCATCATTTTTTGAAGAATTGACAGGTAAATGTATCAAAGTTTATGCAGGAATGTTGAGACTTATTCCTACGGAAGATTTTAATTATAAAATCATTTTTGTAGAACGTGATTTAGAAGAAGTATGGGCTTCCCGCAAAAAAATGGATAAACGCCAACTTGGAAATGACAGTGCCACCTTTTTTGCTGTTCAGCGACGAGAAAAAATGAAGCGTGTCATTGAGAGCGTAAAAAAGTGGGATAGCGAACACGATAATGTCGAAATGATATTTGTTAATTATAAAAATATTATCGAAGCACCGATAGAACAAGCCAAAAAAATAAAAGCCTTTTTACAAATTGATTTGGATTTTTTAAAAATGGCTTCGGTAGTAGATGCTAATTTGTACAGAGAAAAAGGCGATAAAATATTTTTAAAAACAGACCGCTCGCCGCTCGCCGTTGCTAAATTGATTGATAAATATGCTGCCGGAAAAGTACATTGCGAAATTGGTATCGGCGAAGGACATAACCTCAATGCTGTAAGTCGAGCCAAAAAGAAATTTGGAATAGAAATGATGCCCTACGGCGTAAAGCGTTGCAAAGAATTATACCCACATCTTTCTGTTATAAAAGGGAATTATTTAAATTTATGTCAGCGATATAAGTTTGATGTCTGTTTTATGTGGATGGTCTATCCGAGGTGCAAAAAGATAGCGGATGCTGCATTTAAATACAATGAAAATGCGACCGTTTTGATGGGTTTGAATTATTACTATCATTTGCCGGATGGCGATGAAAAGAAAAATATGTACATCAATGCCTATCCCAAGCAAGCCGAAGCCGATAAATGGAATCAATACATTGATGAACATTTAGCCGAACTAGCAGAAAAGAGATTTCAATATAAAATCGAACAAGTAGAAGACGATAACGGGGAGATATTCAGCGTAGCAGTCATTCAAAAGAAAGGCTCAAATATGTCGTAGTTGTCCAATAGAACAATTAACCCGCATTCGCCAGCCCAAACACTCTCCCAAAATAGCCCGAAATCTCCTCCACCAACAAATCCTTATCCTCTTCCACATCAATTCCGGCAAGAATAGAAGCCAGTCGTTTTTTATATTCGAGTTGCATGGCACGTCCGATTTGGATGCGTTGGGCTTGCGGCGAACCGGCACCGTGCATACTCTCTGTCAGATAACCAACGGCATTTCTGCCCATCGTCAGATTTTCGATAAGGCGTAAGATGCGGATGCGGTCTTCCGTCTTGACATCAGCTTTTCCGCGTAGGTATTTTCGTAGTAATTTTCCGATTTCGGGATGATTCAAATCTTTTTCAGAGGGTAAAGTCGAAACCAATCCACCCGCCAAATCCTGCGCCAGCCGAGCCAATTCAAAAGGCATTTTCGTGACGTGGTGTTTACAGACATTCGATAGCATTTCATCACAAATATACGCACCTGATTTAGTCGGATAACCTTGATACGACGAGGCAATTCCGGTGGCATAAATCGTTTCATTTTGGTGCGTCATTTCCACCAATTTATCTTTGATATGCGAGGCTTTGGGTACGCCATTCATCTCGGCAATCGAAGCTGCAGCACCTATCAGCACATCGCCCAAACCCGTCTTACACACATACGACCGCCTGTGATACGCCGTAAATCGCTCCACCAACATTGCCGCAAAATCATATTCGCCATCCATGAAAATATATTCATTTGGGATAAAAACATTGTCAAAAATCACCATTGCTTCCTGACCGCCATAAGTCGCATTGCCCACATCAATACTACCGCCTTCCATACTCCGCGTATCGCACGATTGACGACCATAAATATACGTAATGCCTTCTGCCGTAACGGATACTGCGCCCACAATCGCAAATTCCTTATCCGATTCTCCCAGTCGCATCGTCGGCATTACCACCATCCAATGTGAATTAATACAGCCTGTTTGATGGGCTTTCGCGCCGCTAATCCACACACCTGCATTGCTGCGTTTGGTGATGTGGACAAACATATCTTTATCTGCCTGTGCGTGTGGGGCAAGGCTGCGGTCACCTTTCACATCGGTCATTGCACCGCCGACAACATAATTGTATTGGTGCATTAAAGTCAAAAAAGACTTCATACGATTATGATAATCTGTTCCGTATTTTTCGTCCATTTCGTAGGTGACAGAATAGAGCGAATTGAAGGCATCCATTCCGACACAACGCTGAAAGCAAGTACCTGTCAGTTGACCGAGTTTGCGTTGCATTTTATTTTGCAACACCAACTCATTCGCATTGGTACAAACATGCAAAAACCGACTCACGCGCTCACCCGTAAATGGCGAAATCACCGATGCCAATTCCGGTGCAGCCACCGCCAAATCGTAGGTCTTCGCCAGCGCATTTATCGACGGACGAATCATCGGATGTTCCACAGGTTCTTCCACCAATTCACCAAATAGATATACTTTTAGATTCCTATTTCTCAAAGAATTAATGTACTCCACCCCCGTATTTATTTTTGTATGAATTTCCTCAATTACAGCCATATTTTTACTTTTACACATTCATTCAAAATCATTGTATCATTATCGCATTTCAGCATTAAAACCATTCACTCATTATCGCATTTCAGCATTATCGCATTAAAACCATTCACTCATTGCCCCGTATAAGCTTGCCCGATAAATTCGGCAACACAAGCTGGTTTTTCTTGTCCTTCCAATTCAAATGTTACTTTTAAAATGAATCGCGCACCATTAGGAATTTCTTTATATTCAAGCAGCGATACACGTCCGCGCAAGCGCGAATCTACGAGGGTAGCGTTGGGAAATCGCACTCTGTTTAAGCCATAATTTACACCCATCACCACATCCCCAAAACTATAGGTGTCGTAAGTAAACCGCGAAGCATAGGACAGCACCATAAAGCCATGCGCGACTGTGTCTTTATACGGCGAATATTGCTTTGATTGCTCTCTGTCAATATGAATCCACTGCTCGTCTTCGGTCAGTGTGGCGAAGGTATTTATCTTTTCTTGTGTAATGTCTATCCACTTGGAAATACCTAATTCTTTTCCGACATGCGCTTCTAAATCAGCGAGTTTTTTGAAGTGGGTAGCGTATGCTTGTTGTGTTGTCATAGTACGTATATTGAATGGATTAATCTATTTTTGCAGAAGCTACGGACAGATGCGGTATGCCATTGTGAGTAAATATAACTTCATGTCTGCTAATGAGATATTTGTACTCGTCAAAGTATTTCTTCTTTCTGGTTATGAAGCCCCGTATCGCTTCTTCCATATTAACATCATGTTTAAGTTTTTGCATGACAATCTGTATTTGTTCTTCCTGTATTTCTTCGTCAAGAAGAGCTATGTTCCAAGCGGTGATTCCTAATGTTATCAATGCTTTAAAATCTTCCTGAGTAGGGCAAAACGGACTTTCGGGTGACAGGAAATCTAATATCAATTCTGATACCAGATGTTTGTGGCTTATCTCACTGGTGTAATTCATCCCTGCTCCTTCCATTTTTTCTCGCAATCTTTTGTCAACAGTAGGTGGAACACCATTATTGTTCGCATGTCTTTTTTTATGCTTCGTATTCTTTTTTCTTTTTCGTGATGTTGGCATATTTTTATTTTTTAATATGTTATTATGTTGATTATAAAAATTTTATACAACTACAAATTGGCTACCCGTATAACACTGAATAATTTGACAATCAGTAAGTTATAAATATGTTAAAATTCAAGTTATTATGACAACCATGAACTATGAACAGTCCAACCATGAACTGATAATCTACAAATTCCCTAATAATTCATCCTTTATCTCGGGAAGTTTAGCGAGGTCAAATGAAGATAAAGTCAGGTTCCATGTTCCTGATATAGTACGCTCAATTTCGTAATCCGTAACATAATATGGATAATAGCTATAATGCGTTACTTTTCGTTCAATCAATCTTCGCATACTCTGCTTCATCTCCGGGCTTGCCGAAACTTTATAACAAATATCTTGTAATTGTTCTTCCATCACTTCTTTGTTTCCATTACAACCAATATTCCAACAAGTGATACATGCACTCATCAGCATCCTTTTTTCATCTTGCTCTGCAAAAGTTTCTAATTCATCTTTGACAAACTCCATGATGAGTTCAGGCATATTATGTTTGTGTGGTGTTACTTCGCCAAGTTGTTCTACCACTGCCCATTTTTTTGCGCTTTCAAATATCTTTTTGCCCTGCTCCGCAGATATTTGAGTTGTTTTCAGATTTGGGTGTCTTTTCTTTTTCTTCTTATTCGTTTTCTTTTTTCTCCTTCGTGGTGTCGGCATATTTTTAAATTTTAGAAATATCAATTTTTCCTTGCTTCTTTCATGGCGGCAAGGGCAGTGAAATCAAAAGAAGCAATGGTCAAATCCCATGTTCCGGTCACAGTTCGTTTGATTTCGTAATCGGTGATAAAATATTTGTACTCATTGTAATCTGTTACTTTTCGTTGGAGCAATTTTCTCATGGTTTGCTCCAGTCTTTCATCAGCCCCGACCTTCTTCACCGTCTCGATTAAATTTTTTTCCATATCAGCCGGCTCCCCGAAAGACCCCATATTCCAACAAGTTATGCCGGCATTGATGATTTCGCGTTGTTCGTCCTGCCCAGTACGTGCTTCGAGTTCATCTTTGATAAACTCCATAATCAAATCGGGAACACTATGTTTATGCGGTGTTTTTTCACCGACTTCGTGTACAACCGCTTGTTTTTTAACATGTTCGGTCAATCCGTCAACAAGTTTAGCGCGTTTGTCCGGATTTGGGTGTCTTTTCTTTTTGTGAATATCTTTTTTTCTTTTTTTCGATGATGACATAATGTGTTATTTTTTATTCAAAAAATATAATTCCTTTTTTTGAAACTACACATTCACGTTTCGCTGAAAAAATATTTCAAATAATTAAAATTCATAAAAATCTATTTATCATTATTTTATTTAATAATAATAAAATAATCTAATTTGAATTGAACTGTACTGACGACTTTAGCCGTCAAGTGATCCGACATTTCCCGCGACGGCTAAAGTCAACCTGTGCGATTAAAATAAGTTGAGACTTGCAAATCGACTTTTTGCGATAAAGGTACGTTAGTACCGACCCTGTTTGTAGCAAAATAATCCCCAAAACCTCCTAAGCTCCGTAGGAGCGGCACTGTTTGTACATTTAACGGTGTCGGTGCTACGCACCTTGATAAGTTTTGCTTGGGTTTTTACTACAAACAGGGTCGATGCTAACGCATCTTGAACGGCATAAAGCGGAATTTCATCGCCCACTATTTTAATCGCACAGGTCGGCTAAAGTCGTCGGTACGGGGCATTTTGCTCCAATTGTTAT
>CALIZI010000100.1 GCA_938028705.1 uncultured Saprospiraceae bacterium
TGCCGCTCCTACGGAGCTTAGGAGATTTTGGGGATTATTTTGCTACAAACAGGGTCGGTACTAACGTACCTTTATCGCAAAAAGTCGATTTGCAAGTCTCAACTTATTTTAATCGCACAGGTTGATTGAAATCGCCTGTACGAGTTTTCGGTCAGCCTGTACTATTTACTATTTAATCATTAATTTTTGAGTAGTATGATATTCACCTTGTTCTAATATAATCGTATATATGCCGGCATCTAAATCATTGACATCAATATTTATTTTATGATGACCGGTAGTGGTTTGGTGTTGGATGTGTTGCAGTTTGCGTCCTATATTATCGTAAACGGCAATGACAGTAAGCGCAGATTCAGACACAAAATGCTCAAAGGCAATAGTGGTTTCACCAAAAGCGGGGTTTGGATAGACCTCTACTTCGGGGCGTTGACTGTTGATTTTGGTACTAATGACATTTGAATACTCATAAGAACCATCCAAGTCCTGCATTTTCAGACGATAATAATAGGTTTTACCTATTGCAACGCTCTCGTCGGAATAAGCATAAGTGACTCCCTCAATGTCATTTCCTCTGGCATCCAGCCATTGAAGTGTCGTAAAATTATTAGCATCAACGGCACGTTGCATTTCAAAACCATCAACATTAATTTCTGATTCAGTCGTCCAATCCAGATAAATGCTATTGTCGCGGGGGCTGGCATTAAACTCGCTTAATTCGACAGGTAAATTTTCTGTTACTTCTACAAAAGTGTCAATAGTTCGAGGACTTATGGTGTTAAAGGAACCGTCGCCTACTTCCAGACGTGTGGGCGAATTGCCAAAACTAAACCGGACCGTATCACTAGCTATGGCAGGCGAAACACAAAAGATCATTTGCACAATATCTTGTGTGCCGATAAAGGGTTCTCCAATGCCTTCAAACCATGTAAAACCAAGTGTGTCAGTGGCATTAGTGTTAAACACCATATTAGATAAAGTCGTAGATTTTGTATCCAAAAGCGTCAATGAATTTTCGGTCCAACTAATGGAACCTTGCAAAGAAGTCGTGAGAAGCGGCAGGTCTCTTACAGAGATTTGAACCGTAATGGTATCGTCAACAAGAACGGGTTTTTCCGGTAACTTTATCTCAAATGTAGTTGCTTTTACATGGGAACAAAAAAATAACAGACATAAAAGAATACTTAGGTTGGAGGATAAGTTATTCATAATTCAAATTATGGTTTATGTGATAATAAAAAGTTTTTTTGAATAGACTTGTTTAACAATAAAATATTTGGTTATCAGTAGTTTAATAATTATTTTAATTGATTTAATTGAAATTAAAAATATTTTTTATTTGTAATTTTAAACATTTATATAAAACGTTTTTTGCATAAATTATAAAATAAAATTTAATTCATAATAATTTATTTTTATTTATTAAAATTAATCTAAATTGTTGATTATCAAAGTCAAACAAGTCTAATATCGGACAAGGAAGAATTCAATATTCAATTCTTCCTTGTTGTTCTGAATTTGGACTTTGGACAAAATGGGAATTAGGAAATTAGGAAACTCGGTTTATAGTTATAACTCATTGATAATCAATTGAATGAATTTTATTAATAAAATAAAACATGTAATTAATTATTTTTTGTAAAAATCTAAAAAAGAGAGGATTACCTAATTTCCCAATTCCCCAATTTCCTCTGTCCAAAGTCTAATTCTGAATAGCTACAAAAAAAAAAGTTCTTGAGTAAAAGCAATTCAATAAAAAATAGTATCAAATTTTATATAAAATATTTTTTTGTAAAAAATATTTCGTAAAAAATGTGTTTCTATTTCTTAAATGAAATTTGCCTTTCCTCAAGAACTCCAGCGTAAAAATACGCAATTTATTTTCATAAATCAAATCCCCATTTATCTTATTTAATGGGTAATTAGTATTTTCATCACTTTGCGCTGATATTCAAACTGTAATTCGCAAGTGTATATGCCTGATGGATAGTGTTCTGTGTTCCATTCTACCCGATGTTCGCCTGCGGTATAGTGATCATTCAATTCTTTTATTTTTTTACCTAAAATATTAAAAATCAAGATGTTGGCTTTGCCTGAGTGAGGTAGTTGAAATTGTATGACGGCTTGATGATCTGCCGGGTTGGGGATGCTTTTCAGCATAAAAATATCAGCAGTTTCTTCTACATCAACAATGTCTGTC
Source organism: uncultured Saprospiraceae bacterium (assembly GCA_938028705.1). GTDB lineage: Bacteria > Bacteroidota > Bacteroidia > Chitinophagales > Saprospiraceae > JAHDEO01. Next base: position 2,198 of record CALIZI010000100.1, read on the forward strand.
ACTGCCTCAATCTCCAATGAACCATTGTCAGATATGATTTCTACGGTCTCAAAATTCATATTATAAGCTACCATTTTAGTGACCAATGAATTATTGGAAATTTGACTACTCATGCCTGTCTCACCAATGACTTTAAATTGTAAATGATACAATACCGTTTCATCCATTGAAATCGGTAAATTTTGGGGATGCAGCCACATTGAAGTCAGTTTACCTTCGTCAATCTTATGTTCTCCAAAAGCTAAACCACTCTCAAGTGTTTCGTTGGCTGCTGTTATACCTTTAAATTCTAATACATCAGGATTCCAACTATGCGTAAGTTGCCAGCTCTGTATGTTGTTAATATCTGATGCCCGCACCGGAATATTAATGATTTCATTGGACGTAGTAACAGCATCATCAATGTACAGATACATCGGAGGCGGAGAAGTAAACCCTTCCGTAGGGTCGTAAGAACCGTTGACATCGCCTACTTTTACACCTATAAAATCTTGTCCATTATGGTCGTCGGTCAGATTTTCATAGCTCAGAAACTGGTCATAATCACAAGGTTCATCAATATTGGGAAATGAAATATTTGCAGGTACAAATTTCCATGCTTTTCCTTCCGGAAATTCGTCCAATAAACCTAAGATAACTGCTTGCGTAATAGCAAGATCGGCAGACGACAAGAAACAGCTTTGATTGACATCCATAGCAATAATATCATAAACATTATTTAAGTCAAAAAGCCCTAAAATATAGGCTTGCGTCATGGCTAAATCATTGGAGGTCACACCATTGGTTATATTGCCGCCTTTACTTGGTGTTATGGTATAATTGCCACCGGAATTCATCACAAGATTATACGTACCATTTGCAGTTGTGGTGTAAGTAGCCGATTCGTCACCGGATAGGGTTATAGTGACATCTTGGAGCGGCGTTGTACCGTCTTTTCCATAAATATTACCTGTAACGGATGCCGTAGGCGGTGCTGTTACAGTAATAAAAATCGTCGCTTGATCACATAAGTTATTACCGGCGCATACCTGATAATTGATGGGTGTCACTTCACCTGTAAAGCCCTCTGCTGCGGTAAATGTAACGAATCCGCCATTAATCGTTAGCGTACCTTCGGAAGCGGGAACATTGGTCAGTATCGTCGGATTATTTAATGTCATTCCCGGCGGACTTATATCATTGGTCAAAATATTGAATGTACCGACTGTAATTATATCGGGATTATCATCATTTGCAATGGGTGGTGTACCTGTTACAGTGATAAAAATAGTGGCTTGGTCACATAAGCCATTTGTGGCACAAACCTCATAATCTATTGGGGTAACAGTTCCTACAAATCCACTTTTCGGCGTAAATATAAACGTACCGTTCCCGATGTCTGCAAGTGTACCTTCTGCGGCAGGAACAGTTGTCAATATCGTCGGGTTTTGCAATGTTGCTCCAAGCGGAGACTGGTCATTAGCAAGTATATTAAAAGCACCCGCTGTTCCGGCAGCTATGGAAGGATTATCATCATTGGCAGCAGGTGCCGAGCCTGTAACGGTAATAAAAATGGTCGCTTGGTCACACAAACCATTCGTAGCACAGACCTCATAATCTATTGGGGTAACTGCTCCGACAAAACCAATTTTTGGAGTGAAAGTAAATGCACCACTACCTTCATCAATCAGTGTGCCTTGTGAGGTAGAAACACTGCTCAATATCATTGGATTTTGTAATGTTGCTCCGGGCGGAGACTGGTCATTAGCAAGTACATTAAATACGCCTGCTGTTCCGGCAGCTATGGAAGGATTATCATCATTCGCAACAGGTGCTGAAGCTGTAACGGTAATAAAAATCGTGGCTTGGTCGCACAAGCCATTCGTAGCGCAGACTTCGTAATTTATAGGCGTGACCGCTCCGGTGAAACCAATTGTTGGCGTGAAGGTAAATGCACCACTACCTTCATCAATCAGTGTACCTTGTGAGGTAGAAACACTGCTTAGTATCGTTGGGCTATTTAAAGTTGAGCCTGAGGGAACTACGTCATTAGCAAGTATATTAAACACACCCGCTGTTCCGGCAGCTATGGAAGGATTATCATCATTGGCAACGGGTGCCGAGCCTGTAACGGTAATAAAAATCGTGGCTTGGTCGCACAAGCCATTCGTAGCGCAGACTTCGTAATTTATAGGCGTGACCGCTCCGGTGAAACCAATTGTTGGCGTGAAGGTAAATGCTCCGCTACCTTCATCCATAAGCGTACCCTGCGATGTAGGAACAGTAGTCAGTATCGTCGGATCATTTAAAGTTGAACCCGAAGGACTTACGTCATTGACAAGTACATTAAATACACCCGCTGCTCCGGCATTT
>CALIZI010000101.1 GCA_938028705.1 uncultured Saprospiraceae bacterium
TGTCACGAATTGACGTTTCAATCCTTGTTATAATGGAAAAGGGATAATAGCAAGGCGGTTCGGTGTGTTGTGTGATTACTTGTGACGAGTTTCAATCCTTGTTATAATGGAAAAGGGATAATAGCCAGAGTAGTATTCTACGTAAAACAAATCGCGGAAAGTTTCAATCCTTGTTATAATGGAAAAGGGATAATAGCAACATTAATTTCGGGAGAAAGCCATAATCACAGTTAGGTTTCAATCCTTGTTATAATGGAAAAGGGATAATAGCGTTTGCGTCCGCAGGATTGGCGACCATTCGTGAGTCGTTTCAATCCTTGTTATAATGGAAAAGGGATAATAGCGTCCACCAATTCAATTTGAAGCCAAAGCATGACGAGGTTTCAATCCTTGTTATAATGGAAAAGGGATAATAGCAAGAGCCACAAGAAGCGCAAACGAAAGGTCATCGGGGTTTCAATCCTTGTTATAATGGAAAAGGGATAATAGCCGGAGTGCGGACGTAGGGTCTGGGATTACCTGCTACGGTTTCAATCCTTGTTATAATGGAAAAGGGATAATAGCCGTTTACAGAAGCAGCGGGCAAGTGTCCCACTTTATGTTTCAATCCTTGTTATAATGGAAAAGGGATAATAGCCGCTTGGATATGACGGAGGATTCACGACCTACATAGGTTTCAATCCTTGTTATAATGGAAAAGGGATAATAGCACTTTCTTAATATTTAGTTGTATTTTTGCATTGTAGTTTCAATCCTTGTTATAATGGAAAAGGGATAATAGCCAGTTAATCCAAACTGATCTGTTATTGAAGTAAGCCGTTTCAATCCTTGTTATAATGGAAAAGGGATAATAGCCCAAATATTTTGAATCTGGTGTTTTTCACCTTTTCCGTTTCAATCCTTGTTATAATGGAAAAGGGATAATAGCCCGTAACATTCGCTAAGATAATACAAACCAATCAGTTACACAAACATTTGAAATATTAAAATCAAAAAAATAACACGTCAAAGAACGCAAAAAACAGCATTTTCGACCATTTTCCGTAAACACAAGTCCCTGTAAACCAATGCAAAACAAGCGATTTTCGGAAACCCCAAAATAATTTTCCACCCGGAACCCCAAAAACACATCAACACGTCAACACATCAACTCACTTCGTACAGATATTTCGATAAGTGCAGTTTAGGCATCGTTTTTTGACCTTTGTGGCTTTCGGATACACATTCGTCGTGATAATCTCGCGGATTTCTTCCACCCGTTGCTTCACCAAATCCGTATGTTTTGGTTCAATCGGCACCTCCACCAACTTACTCTGACTGCGAATATACACCAAAAAGCCCTTCTTGACCCGCTTGCCAAAATTATCCTCAATCAACCAAGCATAACAATACAACTGCGTCTTATACGTCTCATAAATCTTATCCTCAAACTTCGCAAACTTATAATCCAACGGCGCCATCGTACCATCATCCAATTCCAAGACCTCATCCACCTCGCCACGCAAGACCTCATTGGTCAAATACTGATTGATATGCTTTGCCACCACGCCCTCCTTCCGCCGCAAATACTCGATATTTTGCCGCGCCTTCGCTTCATGCACCTCGCGACCCTTCTGAACCTTAAAAAACTTTTCTTGATATTCAGGAATCCGCAATACATACTCAAAATACGTAAATCGCGGACAATATAAATATTCCAAAATATGAGAAGGCGTAATTGAAAACATATTTTTTTAATGATTAATGGTTAACGATTAATGATTAATTTTTAATGACGTGATTATCGTGTGTGGGCTGACTCCCCTTTAGGGGTTGGGGGTGCGCGGAGGCTTCAAAAAAACAACGCTCTCACCTCATCCGTCACCATTTTCTTATCGAATGCCTGTCCCATCAATACGCTGCGTTTGAGTTCGTCTTTGCTCATCGGGAAGATATAAACCTTGTCCTTTTCCTCATTGATTTCCTCCTCGATTTGCAACTCTAAAACATCCTTCCTATCCCTATCCAAAGTACCCAAAAAGACCGAATATTGTACCCGATACAAGCCCGCCTGTTTGCAGTATTTCGCAATCCGCGTCCGGGCGCGGTCATTTTCGATGTCGTACATTACCCAAGTTATCATAAATAGGAAATTTGGTAATTAGGGAATTGGGGAATTAGGAAACTTGGTAATTTGGAAACTTGGGAATTGGGAAGTTTCCCAGTTTCCCAGTTTCCGACTTCCCCAGTTCATCCTTTCATTTTTTTTAGATAATTGATATATCCGCTAAGTAATTTTCCGAGTTTATCAATATTGTTTTCGTATTTTGTAAACACTTCATTATCAATATATTTGCAGTCGAAAGCGCAAGATAGATGTTCTATACATTCAGATAAAGAACCTCTTGCTACACGACAAAATTGTATATTTTCCTGATGATGAAAACGCCCTCTACCTTCTGCGATATTAGCTGGAATAGACCTTGAAGCCCGAATCAACTGGTCAGTCAATCTATATTTTTCTTCAGGTGGAAAAGATTTAGTCAATTCAAACATATCATTACGAAACTCCCTTGCTTTCTTCCAAACTTGCAAATCTCTAAAGTCTCCTTTTTTCATGAAATTTTATTTTTAATATATGGTAAACAAAACTACAAAAAACACCCCAATTCTCCAAATTCCCAGTTCCCCAATTCCCAAGTTCCCCAATTCCCCAATTCCCTACCTCAAAACTCCACTACATCAAAGGTAAACTCGACTTTCCCAATCAAATAATTCCCAAAATTGTGCGCTTCCAGTTGAATGATATTTTCTCGCGTTTGATTTCTATTCTTGTAACGCACCCGTTGTGCGCCCATGTAGTCGTTTAGGGCAGTCATCAGCAATTCCTTTCCTTCCTTATTCAGTTTCATGCCATTGGCGATGTCGTCGGTGTGCGATTTGTTGACCTTTTTGCCCGAAAACAGCGTAAAGACCACCTTATCAATAAACACCCGATAAGGTTCGATAAAATCATAGACCATACTTTTATAATTATAATCATCGCGATGCAAAAAGCCCAAAAACGGGTCGATACCCGACAAAATCAGTGCCTTCTCCACCTTGCTGTACAACACGCCGTAGCCATAATTCAGGAAAGCATTAAAAGGGTCTTTTGCCGGACGAAACGACCTGCCATTAAACTGATAGCCCTTCGGAAACACACAACTAATCGTCTCAAAATACAGCCGCCCTGCCGTACCTTCGATGCCCCGTATGCGCTCTGCCACTTCATCAATCGTATTGGCTTCGATGCCCTTGATGCTTTCGTGCAACTTCGTCATCAGTTCGATTTTCTTCTCCAAAAACGCAGCGTGTTGCGCCCGATGCTTCTTCAAATCCTTCACAAATCGCAACTGATTATGCACCTTACGCTCCAGCCATTGCTGCACAAACTCCACTGCGCGAGCATCCAGACTTGCCCGCAATTGCTCCTTGCGGATGCGCGTCGTACTGCCCAACTTCGTATGCCACACCCTGCCGAGTGGTTTGCCGCTCCAGTCCAAATACACAATATCAATATTGTGCATAATCGCCAGCTTCACCGCGTCCGACGAAATCGCGATACCTTCGCCCACCCACACACTCCGCACCTTGTGCGCTGCAATGTGGTGCTTCGTCACCGCACCGTCCTTCTTGACTTTTACCTCAAACATCTTGTCCTTGATGTGCAGGTACGTCCCGTAAGTATTCAGATGTATTTGCATAATTGGTAATTGGGTAATTGGGAAATTGGGGAACTGGGGAATTGGGGTATTCGGGAATTGGGGAACTGGGGTATTGGGGTATTGGGATGTACTCAAATTATCAAGTTACCAAATTTACCAATTCCCCAATTTTCCCAGTTTCCCAATACCCCAGTTCCCAAACACCCCAGTCATTTTTTCATTTTTTTCAGATAATTGATATAACCGCTAAGTAATTTTCCGAGTTTATCAATATTGTTTTCGTATTTTGTAAACACTTCATTATCAATATATTTGCAGTCTAAAGCGCAAGTTAGATGTTCAAGACATTCAGATAAAGAGCCTCGCGCCACACGACAAAATTGTATGTTTTCCTGATGATGAAAACGCCCTCTACCCTCTGCGATATTAGCTGGAATAGACCTTGAAGCTCGAATCAACTGGTCTGTCAATCTATATTTTTCTTCTGTCGGAAAAGACTTGGTTAGTTCAAACATATCATTACGAAACTCCCTTGCTTTCTTCCAAACTTCCAAATCTCTAAAATCCCCTTTTTTCATAACATTGTATTTTTTTATATTTAAAAAACAAAATATCCAATACCCAAGTTCCCCAATACCCAAGTTCCCTAATTCCCCAATACCCGAATCACCGTTCCGTAACCGCGAGATACCGACTTGCCCAACCCCACATAATCCGGCAACAAAGCATTGGTCACAAACCTACCCCGAAATGCCGTCATGCGTTGATTTTTGAAACTCGTTGGCAGCGCATCCATGTATAGGTGCAGCATGACTTGTTGGGATTCCCGATGCCCGACTGCCTTAAAAAAACTTAATATATTTCCGATAAGTATGCGTTGGAGTTTATCCTGTCGGCTGCGCTCGTCCATCTCAAACCATATCCTGTAATTCTCCTGATTCAGTGCCATCCATGGGGTCGCAAACCGATACTCAAACAATGCCTCCCGCACGCCGACCTCCACTTCCCCGCTTTGCAGATGTTTGTGATGCAAGGCATACACATCCCCGTCAATATCCAGTTCTTTAATCTCCAAAAATCGCTGTACCAACATCTGCGCCCCATCACCAATCCCGACCACCACCGGACTGCCCGCCACCACCTTAAATTGGATGCGCGGATAACGGTATATCGCCCGACCGTCCTTTTCGTGATTGTGAAATAAGTCGGATTCATCGCCAAATTTATGAGCAAAATATCCGCGTAGCTTGTGACCGTCGCGCTGGTGGAGACGGATTTCGGGGAAGTTTAGGGTGGTGTGATTAGTGGTCATGTGATGTAGGTTTTAGAACATTGCGCTTGATGAACCTTCCTCTGTTGCTTTTTCTCTATTAAATCCAATATCACCGTCCAAATACCATTCGCTGACAACATCAGCGGCAACGTATTTTATTTCCATGTCCGGTTTTGTTTCATCTAATAGCGGTAATTCATCTGTTAAGTATGTTGGAATATTTATAATGTGTTGAAAAAAGGTACGCTTGTAATTTTTCTCAAATTCTTCTTTCAGCTTATATTTTTCTTCTTTATTTCTTGCTGTAAATCTTTTCAAAAAAGCATCTTTAGCCGCCGTTGCATCTTCATTAAGTTCAATAAAAACGGAGACGGCGTGAATATTTCCACCAATAACTCTGAAATGATTTACGGGAATATAATCCAGTTCTTTTTTTCGTTCTCCTTCATATTGTAGGCGTTTCATTCCCTCGAAAAGTTTACGTGAAAATGAGTAGCTTCCTCTATCGGCAACATCCCAAAAGTAGCTCTCAACTAAGTCGTAATAGGCTGGTTCTAATATCTCTTTGCTGTCGAGTGCTTTCTTGGCTTGAGTGTCAGTAATTGCGCCATAAATTTTTTCACAATCACCAAAATCCATGACATATAAAGGCGAATATTCCCTTTCTTTGGAATTTTCACGATTAATACGTCCGGCAACTTGAACAATAGAATCTACCGGAGCTAAGTCTCTAAAACCCATATCAAAATCCAAATCGACACCAGCTTCCACAACTTGTGTAGCTACTAAAATCGGATATTTTTTTGCTTTAATATCGTCTTTTATTTTTTGGATAATGCCCAACCGTCGCGCAGGTACGACATTCGTAGAAAGGTAATAAATCGGATCAGTATGTTTTTTGTTTTTAATTAAATTAAATACTGAAATAGAGCGATTTACAGTGTTACAAACGATTAAACAGGCTTTATTTGCTTTCCAATGTTCATCAAATATTTTACTAATAAAGTCTTCGTCTGTTTCAATTTCTACATCAAGTAAAGGCACTATTTTAGTTCGATGAAATTTCCCAAAAATAGCTTCCGGTTCTTTCAGCAAATATTTTACTTCTTTCGCGGACTCTATTCCGAATTGCTTGGTCAAAATCTCTTTGTCTGCCAACTCAAAAATCAAAGGTTTCGTAGCGGTCATCAAAATAAATCTTGTATTGAGATGTTTCGACATGAAATACAAAACCGCACCAATCAGAGGTACTTGTTCGAGTCGAATACTTTGTACTTCATCCATAATCACAATAGCACCCGCCAAATGATTGAACTTCAGCAAGAGTTTATTTTTATTGCTAATCATGGTTTGGAGTAATTGCACAAAAGAAGTCACGACAACATCCCCTTGCCATGTATTCAACTCCATTCTTTTTTGGTTGTAATCTTTTTCGCTGTCGCCTTCGCTTTGTCCGTCTTTTTTATCCTTGCCCATGACATCCGCAAACTGATAATGTCCCATAACATGAATGCCATGTGGATTCAGGACTTTTTCATATTCGCTAATGGTCTGTTCAATGATATTGATGAATGGCAAACCTGTAATAATTTGGGCTTCATGCGGAAGTTTATCACGCAAGCGAAGCGCGAAATCAAGTGCAGTAAATGTCTTGCCAATGCCTGTAGGCGCAGCGAGTAAAAATAATTTTTTCTCTAAAATATCATCATCATTAATATAGCTGACGACTTCTTTTCTGACTTGATTTCTAAGTATATTTTGTTCCGTTTCAGGTGGTTTGTCACCCAAAAATAAATCAACGGCATTCGGAATTATTTTAGAGAAATTAAAAACTTCGGTATTTGTAGCATCCAATTTATCCCCTTCAATTAGAAGTGAAAATAAGTAATTGATAAGGAAATAATGTTGGATGTCTCTGTCATCTTCCGTCCAATCTTCTAAGAAATCAGACAACTCATCCCAATCAGGTGTACTCAGGTAATCTTCTAAATTTTCAATCTGTGAATCTTCTGTAATTTCACTAATAAAAGGGATGATGCTCTTTCGTTGTTCATCAAAATTTTTCGTTAATGTTGGTACTTCATGTTTATTGAGAAGTCTGTCACCTTCCGGTGGAAAATGTAAGCTGCGGTGGTGGTTTTTGACTAAATAATAAGCCAAATAAGCCCTCAAACTATCTTCTTCGTAATAATTGTGAATGGCATGAGCACCAAAACGAGCATGTCGTTTTAAGATTTCATCGTGTGGTTTACCCAACAAATAATCTTGAAAATAAGATGTGTATTTTCCTAAGTCGTGAAATAAACAAACCGTTTTGATTAGCTCCTGTAATTCTTCCGACGAATATTTGAATTGAATATCCGCGAAGAATCTTTGCAGGGCTTTGTCGAGTACGCCTTGTGTATGCACCTTGAGTTTTTTTGAACCAACTCTTTTACCGTTTTCGTCTTTTGATGCGTGGGAATAAAATGTCATGCTTATTGTATGGTTTTCGGTTTGAACGTAAAACGATTTTGCAAATCGTTAAGCAATACGGACGGGACGATTTACAAAATCGTTTTACGTTTTCATTCGATAAAAGTAATATTTTCCGCTTGTTCTAATTCGGACAAGACGTAATATTTTGATTTTAAAATAACGGGAATTGGCTGATTATCAATGGAATAAAGTACCCGTTGAATTTTAGATAATTCCCTATCATTATTATCCATAAAATCAGAAGGCAGTAGTTCTTCCTCAATGAGCAATTTGCTATCAGGGTCAATTTTAAGTTGGTCCACATTATCCGTGCAAACCGCTGAATGTAGCATCAGCACATCCTTCGGATTAGCGTCTTTTTCGCTTGCCTGATGTATGTTTACAGCTTCTACGGAAGCGGAAAAATTGGCAGTTCCCAAAGTCAGATTATAGGTGAAATCACGCGCTTGAAGTACTTTTTTTAATGCTTCAAATTGTGGTTTTCCTTCTTCGTAATAAGAAATATAAATACGATATTTCACAAAGTCTGTCTTTGGATTCAATCCCGAAACAACCTCAAAAGGAACTTGCGTTCTGCCTGATTTTCCGCGAAAATCATTGACGTTTTTTATGGATAAAAGATTGACCCTGTGAAAAGATTTTTTAATCGGACAAAGTATGCGTACACCGATTCTTATCTTATCGGATGCCATTTCATTATAATAACTGTCCCTGTCTTTTCCCTGTATAGAAGCCAACATTCCCATAATCGTCGTACGTGGAGGAATGGAGTAACTCAAAGCGGTATTATTGACATAGAACTTTCTGAAATGCGCGAATTTGCCAGATATGTCTATGCTAATTACTTCCATAAGTAAAGATTTTTTTCATGTCGGGTGAGGTCGTCACTACAACATCGCGGATAGGTTTACCTTCTCCTTTGTTTTCATTGATTAATTGTACTAATTCCGTAAAATCCAATTCCAAATCGGAGAAGTTTCTTACTTCACGCTCGTCAATACGTACTTCTTCTTTACCTTTTTCTGGTACTCCTTTTTTATCTTTTCTTGGTACTGATTTTACATAACTTCTCAAATCACCAAAATGACCATTTGAATAACCGTCATTATAAATAATTTCGAGGTAAAGTTTCGGATATTGGTTGAGTTTCGTGCGTGTAGGATTGGCAGATAAGCTACTCCAAATCGCTTTTTGGAAAGTCTCACGGTCATCTTCTGTCATTCCGGTAGTGGCGGCGGCAGCCTTGTTGACAGTGCCATGAAATCCAAGCAAACTGTACTTTACGCGATAGTCTTTTCCGAATGTACTGTTGCCGTCATTCATAATGGAAACTATTGTATTAGAATCCATTAGATAGACTTTATTGAACGAATAACCCCAGTTAAGTTGCACCGCACCTGTAAGCGAGCGGTTGAAACCATCCACCGCAAAGGCACTTCCAAATAAGCGAATATCAATAAATTTTTGGCGTACTAATCCAGTCAAAATCGCCAAATTCACAGCTTTATTATCAGGCTTTTTATTGACTAATTTTTTTATTGTAGCATCTGCGTCGTCTTTGACTTTGAGCTTATTATAAGCCTCAAATAATTCGTCATTATTTATAAGGGATTTCATTTCTTCGTCATTGTCCCATACGCGCTTTAGTACGGCTCTTAACTTGTCATCCATAGTGACTTTAGATTCACCTTCCATATCCACAAAAATCTCGCTGCCTTCTTGCTTCACGTAGTCGCGTATGTAACGCTTTATGCGCGTATCCGTCACGAGGTTGGTGTTGGTATCATAGTCCATACGGGGTTTGTTTTCTTGGTCGGGATCTCCATTTGGATTACATTGAATAGCCTCGAAAATGAATAGGAAATCTGAATTGTTTGAAATTAAATTTGACATAATAATTTAAGTTTTTATTTGTTATCAGTTTTGGTTTCAGCCTCGTTTTTAGGTTTTGATTTAATGTTGAAAGTATAACCTGAAAGCAAGAAAAATAGAGCTTCATGCGGATTCATATCCCACGAATTGAAATCAAAGCTTTTATTAAATTTCGTAAGATTATATTTAATTTTATCTAATAGAGGGACTCCGTCTTTTTTAGTTGTGTATTGTGTTCCTTTTTCAAATAAATCAGTAGAAAGACGGAAAATACTGCGCTTATCCATTCCATTGAAATTTATTTTATTTAAAACAGTCTTCTTATTTTTATGCTGTTCCTGTTCATAGCCGACTCGATTAAGGGCTTTTCCTAAAAAGAATAATGCTTTTTGGGCTGATGTGTAATCCATTGCCCCGAAGAATTTTTCTTCTTGCTCGGCAATGTTAGATTTAGGTTTTTCTTTATCCATAACTGATAAATTTTTGATTAGATTAAGTTGTTTTAATGAATAAATAAACGCCATGTAGCCATAGACGGCATCTTTGGCGGCATAGTCAAAGTTTTCATATTTGTTACGAACATTGGTAAAACTTTTATAGCGTTCGTACCAATGACAAAGGACAAGTTCTGTGAAATGTGTGTATAATTTTCGGAGTTCTATTTTTCGCTGTTCGAGTACGGCAGCGAAAAGTATGAGGGCTTGATTGATGTTTTCATTATCTTTTCTTACAGGAACAAGCCGATACATGGAGTTTAGATTGAAATCGTATTTTAGACCTAACCAAGCTGATAATAATTTGCCGGATTGATTGAGTGTTTGGGTCAGGTTGATAAAATGAAATTTACTGACATCTTTAATGAGATTACCGGCTTTGAAGTAATTTCCATTCGAATCAATTGTCAGGAAATTAAGCCAGTACACATCGTCTTTTGTTATTGTTCTTCTTCCCAAAAAGGTATCAAACTCCCCAAATTTCTTTGAATTAAAAAGCAAATCTGTATCTGATAAAATACTTTTTAATCGGTCTCTGGTGATTTTTTTGGAACTCAAAAACTCAGGTATAAGCGCGTGAGGTACGTCTGCGATGGTCGTTGTTAGATTTTGTAAAATATAGTCTGAGCCACGCTCAAGCATTGTCAGTGAATCTTGCGAAAGTTGATAATTCTTATTATAACTTTTCTTCCCTTCAAAGTCAGATGAATAATTGATTTTATCTAAAATAAACATCCGATTGATATTATACCTATTTGCTCCGCTAAACTCTGCCATGACGGTATCGTCCTTCAATTCTCCACTAACGTAACAAAGTTTTTGCTTGTTATTTTCTGTTGATTTAACTTCTTTTTTACTGAAAAATTTGTGGCGAATAAATTCATTATAACCCGTCATTTCTCCTAAAGGCACATTATCTAATCCGTGTTTTTCACTCTTAACGCTGACGTACAATAAAACGATTTTGTTACTTACACTCAGTCCAAGTTTTTCATTGACTTTTACAAGATTAAACTTACCTTTTTCACCAAGAAAATACTCAAAAAAGTTCTCGCGCAGTGGAACAATATCAGTAAGCATTTTATAAAAATCACTTTCCATTAAAGCCGACATATCTTTTTCAATAGATTGCATCAGCTCGCCGGAAAGCGGATATTCTCCAGTCTTTTTATCCGGTTTTCCGAAAAGTGTTTTGGCGAGTTTGTCAACATTGGACGCATCTACACATACATAAACAGCTTTGAAATTACCGCCCTGTGTAGCAAGATGTCTCAATTCCTTCAAAGTCTCAAAACTCTCATCGAATGCACGATAATTGTCATTCGATATTATGACTTCATTGGTATCTAAATCAAGTATGATGTTCTGAATGAGAAGCCTGTCATTCTCTTTGGTTTTGACTTTCAGCTTGGTTTCGATAATGTCTTGCCATTCGTCGCGTCCTTCGCTGATTTCCTTTCCTAATGTGTGTATGGTTTTTAGCATGGTTCGATTTTATTTTGAAACAAATTGAACTTTTTGTCGAGTAATTTGATTTTATGAACAAGGTTTTATATCTTTGTCAAAAATGTTTTGTTAGTTTACAGTGATGCAAAACTACAAATAATTAATCAAATAAAAAATAAAAAATGGACTTTTTAGAGAAAATTAAAATTGTGACCACGGTTTTGGCTGTAATAGATTTCATAGTGCTGTTGTATCTCGTTATCTTCGTTAAGGGAAAATATCCTGAAAAGATTGCCCTAAGTCTCATACTAATAGCTTTATTTGTCTTTGTGTACGACCGAGATATGTTTTTACAAAAAGGGAGTGATAGTATTGAGATTAAAACTCCCGAAAGCAAGGTTGACAATTCCAAAATTGATTCTCTCAAAATTAAAAGTGATTGATAATAATTTGTACCTTTATATTCTATTCATAATAACAAGATTTGAAACTTAGTTTACAGGGCACTTACCTTCCATTATAACAAGGATTGAAGAGTGCCTTTTTTTAAAATCCCCCAAACCTATCCAATCTCCTACATCTATACAAGTACAAAAATCTCCAATTTCCCTTCCATTTTCAAAAATAGTATTAAAAAATATAATTTATTTTAGCTTGTAAATGTGTATATTGCAATGAAAAAATAAAATATTATTTCCTTTTAGTTTTATGTGATTTATGAGGTAAAATAATTTAAAAAATATAAAAATCGGTGCTTTGATTCCCCTATATCGGAATTGCCCGATATTTCTACAAACTTACATTCCATTCATCGGGTTTGCGGAGTACATAGCCGTCCTTCTTCACGATTTCGTCGGGTAGTTGATTATTTTTCAATGCTTTTCGTCTGATTTTGAATGTCTCCGACGCGCTTTCTTTCAAAGCATTGCTATGTACATTAGGTGGAAAAGCCACCACAACCTGTTTATTTGCCTCACTTACCCTTTCGATAGAAGGTATCATATCGCTATCGCCCGAAATCACCAAAGCCACATCGTACAAATCCATATCTTCCACGATACTGAGTGCCATCTTTACATCCGTCATTTTTTCCTTATAAGATATCCACGTACATTTACAATTCTGACAAGTCGTTTTACCATGAGCATAATATCCGTAGATATTCTCTACGCCCATTTCGGCGATTGCTTCGAGATAGGTATTTTGGCGTTTTTCTTTTGGCGGGTCGTCTCTCAATCTTGATGTAAAATACTTGACTGCCACTACTTCCTGATGCGCTTTGACCAGCGAGCGACTCATCGCATACACATCTAACCATTTGATGTCCTTCCAATGCCTCGTCATTCCGCGATACAAGTTAAAACCGTCCACATAAACAATTACCTTTTCTTTTTTGACCATGATGTTTTGATTTTAGTGATTTTATAATTATATTTGCAGTACATCTCCTAAGAGAGTATCTTAGGACCGACGCATCACCTACAAGTGATGCGTTTACTATTTAATGCCGTCTTAGGCACTAAATCATTTCGATACTGCAAAGGTCAAACATCTTTTTCCCCTCATTGGGAACAGGTCATTTTTTCTGAAATTTTAACGTTTTAATCACCAGAACGGAGCATTAGTATCTCTAAAGTCGAAATTTATCACAATAAATTACTGATAATGAGTTTTTTATTTAAACATAAAAATATTATAATTATTTTTTAAATTTAAAGTAAAAAACAATTTTACCAAACACCCCAAATTCCGCGTTTTCCCCAAAAAGCGGAACTTGGGATATTTTCAGCTAAAAGACACTTAGGAGAGAGCTTCTTCAGGTACTAAAAAAACCTTCACTTTCTCCTTCAAATAATCTTTAAACTCCTGCGGTGCGATAACTTCAATCTCATCAATGAAGCCAAGTGTAAACCGCCCAATACCTTTAAAATTGAGAACTTGCCCCTGAAAAATCACATCTTCGCCATGTCTGCGAATAAACTGTCGGCTGAGTGGAAATTCTTCGAGCATCAAGTGGTGGGCATTGCGTCCGAGTTTCAGTTTTACGGTGTGCCATTGTTCGCCTGTAAGTCCGAAGATGTCCATAGGTGTAGCGATGCGCCCGGGTTTAATAGGAACATTAAGAAAATCTACATCTGTAATACGTTCAAGTTTAAATTGTCGTTGGTCGTCCTTATCTATATCCCATGCGATGAGGTAACGTTGGTCGGGCGTAAGGTCAAGCGGCTCCACACAGCGGTCTGAGGTCTTATTGCCGGTCAGCGAACGGTAGCCACGCAGGAGTAATTGCTCATTGTTGTTGATACCAAAGCGGATTAATTGAATGATTCGGCTACGGTGTAGTTGTGGCAGTGCGTCGGCAAGGGGCGCGAGCGACAAATGCTGGTCAAATTTGTGTAGAAGCGTCTCTGCATGAGGCGAGTGAGTGACTTGGGCTTGTAGTAAATCGCGCAGGTAACTCAGTTGGTCTTGTCCGAGTGCGTCTTTTGATAAGTCTTTTTTGTGTGCTTCGGGGTCTATAAATTTAAGTGACCACCGTTTCTGGTCGTTAGGCTCAACGTTATAACCTAAAGCCTTTAATAACTTTATATAACGATAAAAATGAGTTTTTTTAATATCCAATTGTCGCATGAGTTGTTCGCGTTCTTTGGCAGGCGGTGTATTGAGCAAACGAATGAGCTTAAAGACCTTATACATCTTTTGGAGTCCTTTATTAGTATCTGGCATGATGAGTTGTTTGTTGGTTACAAAAATAAGTGTGCAAATGTAGAAACTCAACAAAACAAAAATAACTTTAGGCTCTTTTTTTATTATATGATTTTTTGTAAATCTTACATTTTACCCCAAGTTGGGCTATGCGCCTAAGTTTGCCCAAAAGTGGCTGTTAGTACGGGCTGTCTTTAGCTGCCCACGACCATAAGGGAGCATTCACGTTGGCACAAATATATGCGAGTTAAAGGTTCTAGCGAACCTTTTCTCCGATAGCTATCGGAGCTAAAGACAGCCGCTACTAGGAGGCTCAGTTTAAACCCAATTCCCTACGGACAAAAAAAACGGAAGGCAGCAAAACACCACCTTCCGTTTTCAAATCCTGATAAAAACAAATCAAAAATCACTATTTCCTAACAACCTTATGTACAGCTCTACCATCATCAATGACGATAAAATACACAGCTGCAGGCAGTGCAGTCATATCCATCACTTTCGTATTCAAACCGATTTGCGGGGTGATATTTTCCTCAAACATGGTGCGTCCGAGTACATCGGTCAATTTCAGATTCAGCACATCGGTATTGGTGGCTTCAAATATCATACTCAGCTCACTGTCCGTCGGATTCGGGAAGACATCCAAAATACCAAAGGTACCTTTCAGACACTCTGCAACTTCCAGTGGTGAGAAGGTTTCTGTACCATC
Organism: uncultured Saprospiraceae bacterium; assembly: GCA_938028705.1. Classification (GTDB taxonomy): domain Bacteria; phylum Bacteroidota; class Bacteroidia; order Chitinophagales; family Saprospiraceae; genus JAHDEO01. The sequence continues at coordinate 14,665 of CALIZI010000101.1, forward strand.
AAATTCGAGAATACGCAGACGATAATAATAGCGTCCGGTTTGTATTACATTATCTCTGAACTGATACGATTGTGGCGTGTCCGAATTACCGACTGCGGCGACTTTACCGACGGTCACAAAGTTGAACCCGTCAATTGAGCGTTCTACGATAAATTCTGAAACGCCGGATTCCGTAGCGGTTTTCCATGTTAGCAGGTAATTATTATTATCGCACTGTGCATGGAAGGCAGTCAACTCAATAGGCAACAACAAACAACTGACTTCAAAGGAGAACGTACAGGCAGTGATAGCATCCATAACGGTCATATCATAGATACCGCCGCCATTGACCGTAAATATGTCGCTCGTTTGGAATACTCCGTTATTGAGACGATACATCAGGTTTTCAGGTGTTTCGTAGTCCGGGAATACATCTACATCAATAAGCGATTCACCGGGGTCATTGCCCAGTCCGCAGATAGCGAAAGCAATAGGCTCTTGGCTGACCGGAATATTCACGCGAACAAAGGTCGGACAAGCATTGAGCGATACCGCCGGATTAGCTAATGTGCCGCCCATACCCGTTCCGGGCAGATAGTTGTAAAAACCGGTAAAGGTAATGACACTGCCGCCCAAGTTTGCGGGGTCAAAGCTAATCGGTGCAGGCATCTGCGGACCGCTGCCAATAGAGAGCGCAGGATAGCCTTCAATCGGTACAAAACCAACATCTGAGGATGTTTCGATTACATTGACGTTGATGGGTGGTTCCGTTTCACAAAACTCAATCAATTGTGGCTGAAATTCCAATACCGGATATGCACATACATTAGAAATAGTCAATTGCATACCGTTTTGGTCGGTAGCGGGGGTGAATGTTGTACCGCCATCTGTCGAAAATTCTATATATATAACATAACCCATTCTATCCAGATGATTGAACTCCAAACGATAACGACCGGAGAAGGATTCAAAGAAGTCGGCAGGTACAGGTAGATCCAGCCCTGTCGAAGCGGCTGATGCACGAATGATAATACCCGGCGGACCTGTTACGGTAACGGTCTCCACAAATGTTCCGTCACCTGCACCGTTTTCTGTTTGGTCGCTGTTGCAGGTGCAAGGGTCGGAAGCAAAGAAGCTATTGCTAATGGTAAAGAAGCACGACTCTTCTTGTACTTCAACACTTGTACTGACGTTGCATCCTTCGGTATCCGTTACGGTAATATTATACAAACCTAAGACAATACCTTCTATTTCATTACCTGTTCCGCTTCCGGTGTCTGCACCGTTTGACCAAGCATAATCATAAGGCGAAGTACCGCCCATGATATTCAATTCTATCGAACCGCTATTGAGTTGATTACAAACAGGCGGATTGACAAAGGGTGCTAATGTAATCGCCGGATTAATGGACACCGTCACATCCACGATTGCCGTACAACCATCTGAAGTAGTCACCAATGCCCAAAGGTCGCTAACAGTAGTTAAGTCTGCATTCTCGGCAGGTGAAATGACGGTACTAGCTAATCCTCCGGGCTGCCCATCGTACCAAGCGAGGGTTTCACCATTATTTAATGGATTGACCTGATTGCTGAGTGCATCCAGATTAATATTAGAAATATCGTCTTCGGCACAGAAGGCGAACATCGGATCATTAGCGACAGGCAATGTACCGATTGATGCAGTTACGCTGGCACTGCTTGTACAGCCATTAGCATCTTCAATAAAGACGGTAAAAGTTTCTCCGTCAGAAGCACCAAATACTGTTGGATTTTGAATGGTATTATTATTAAAAACAGCACTACCTGCTACCCAATACCATTCTACCGCATCACCGCCTGTTTCGGATAATTCAAAATTCTCACCATTACAAACCGGATTATTGGTACTAATAAATACATTGGGTTCGTCATACACTTCTACACTGACCGTAGCATCGCGCTGACAACCATTTTCAATATAAGTAAAAGTAACATCATACATACCTGCGCCTGCAATTGCCGGATTGAGACTTGCTGTACCGTTGTTATTATCTGTAAATCCGGCGGTGGCTGTGGAAGTAAATGTACCCATGAGCGGAAAGACATTGAATACCAATAAAGAACCGCCCGTACAAGTATTACCCGGATTGTTTAATACAACCTCCGGTAAAGTGAGGATATTTACACTGATGTCTATGGTGCTTGTACAGCCATTGGCATCCGTGACCAATGCCCAGAGGTCGTTTACGGTAGTTAAGTCCACATTATCCGCTGAAGCAATGGCTGCGCCGCTGTCATTCGGGTCGCCATCGTACCAAGTGATGCTTGCATTGGCATTGACATTAGCATCTTCTGTGGTCAAATCTACACTAATGGCATCATCTTCACAATATTCGAGCATCGGGTCATTTGCCGAAGGCAAAGCCAAAAACGTAGCTGTGGCAGATGCCGTATTTGTACAGCCGTCATCATTGCTTACCGTTACTGTAAAGGTGTCACCTTCGCTTGCGCCTGATACGGTTGGACTTGAAGCGTTGGCATTATCGAAAGTGCCTGTGCCGTTAGTTGTCCATATCCATGATGTAGCATTTCCGTCTGTTTCAGAGAGTATAATATCTTCTCCTTCACATGGCGTATTAATGTCAATACTTGCTGTGGGAATAGCATTGATAGTCAGTGTTACATCAACAGAGACGGTGCAGCCACTTGCATCTGTGACCGAAGCCCAAAGGTCGTTGACAGCATTCAAATCAACAGCAGTAGGAGAGGGGAGGAGTGTGCCTCCTGCTTCCGGGTTGCCATCGTACCAATTTATGATTTCACCATTAGTACCTGCATTTACATCATTATTATATTCAGTTAAATCAATATTTGTAATATCGTCATTTGCACAATACACCAAGTTCGGGTCATTGGCAGTAGAGAGCATTTCAAATACAACGGTGACTTGGTCGCTATTGACACAGCCATCATCATTGCTGATACTGACGGTAAATGTTTCGCCATCGGTCGCGCCTGTGACCATCGTTTGTTGTGCATTGGCATCTTCAAAAACACCTGTACCGTCAGTCGTCCATGTCCATGTGGTGGCTTCACCGCCTGTTTCTGTAAGCATAATATCGTCACCGTCGCAGATGATGCTATTGGCATTGGCAGTGGCGGTGGGTTGGTCAAATATTTCTACACTCACCGTCTGTGAGGTCACACAACCATATATATTGGTATAGGTATAAGTAATGTCATAAATACCCGCACCTGCAAGGGCAGGGTCGAGTGTGGCTGTTCCGTCTCCATTGTCCGTAAATCCTGCGCCAGCCGTAGTAGTGTATTCCGCTACATCGCCCGTAAATGTACCGGGTAGTGGCGTAGCACTAAAGGATAGAGGTGCTTCGTACTCGCATACATCCGCAGGGGCGTTGAGTGTGACGGCTTGTGTAGCGTAAATGAGCAGGGTGACATCTACCGTAGCGGTACAGCCTCCTTCCGTCACCAAAGCCCATAAATCACCGATGGTATTTAAGTCAACCATTGTAGGTGTAGCGATAGGCGTGCCACCGTTTTCGGGGTCGCCATCGTACCATTCGACAAGGGCATTATCAGGATTAACATCTGTATTATAAATAGTTAAATCAATATTTGAAATATCTTCATAATCGCAGAAACCCAATGTAGGATTATTAGCTATCGGGTCAAATACGTTTATCGTAATATTTCCTTCGTAAAAACAGCCGTTATTTTCATAGCTTGCGGTATAAGTAGTGGTCTCGTCGAGTGAGACATTTATACAGGTTTCATTGCCTGTATATACGATATTTCCGGCATCATCTGTCCATGTAAATTCGGCAGATGGAATGTAGAGTAAATCAAAGAAATCATAATTATGATTAGCTAGTGCTATCGTAGCTCCTGTTGTGGGGTCAATGGAGAATATTTGACCGCAAGTACCACCGTATAGCACTCCATTACCCATGTATTCCAGCGATTGTGCATCGCAGCCGAGCGGAGAGGTGTAAGATATAGGACCATTTAGGATATTACCCGATAAATCCAATTCATATAATGCGTTGCCGGATGCGTAATAAATGGTATTACTATCAAAATTATAAGTCATACCCGAAGCATTGTCCCATGGAAGATTGGTAAGGAACGTGGGTGTAGGTACAGGATTAGTGAGCGCAGCAGCAGGGATGACTTCGATATTGGTTGTAATAGCCGGGGTCAGGACAGTGACATTTGCTATGTATAAATTACCGGCATTATCAAAAGACATTCCTCTTGCATATATATTGGAATTGTCAGATATAAAACCTAAATCAACTGTTACACCTGTGGTGATATCTACTGAATATAAATTGATTCCACCGGTTATGTTCTGTGCCAAAAGATAATACAGTCCATCAGATGGATTATAATCTATGGCAGTATAAATTCCAAAGGCAGGTGCAGGTGGTAGAAGGGGAGGCGTTACAAAATCAGGGTCATCAGAGACTGTATTAAGGTCAGATGAAATGAGGAAGGCATCCGGCAGCCAATTACTAAATTCAAGCCCAAGCAATTGTCCGCCACTCGCAATCCCGTCCGGTACACATATTTCCGTAGATCCACCAAGACATAGCGTATCCATATCGGCAGTTAATGGGAAAGAAATCGGTTCTTGATTGACCGTAATATCCACTGTACAGGTACTTGCATTTCCACAACCATCAATGGCAGTATAAGTTACAGTTGTTGTACCTGAAGGATAAAAATCAGAAGCATCTGCCCCGCCGGTATTATAGTCATTGGTGACGGTGACGTATTGTGCAGTTATTGGTGTATAGATTAAATTCATCTCTACACCGTCATTAGGCGCACAGAAGAAGTCAACGCTGGTCGTTGGCACTGCTATAAAAGTAATGATATTATCTGCAATGAATGTCGCTAAATCACTGGCAGGAATGGTGTAATTAAATATATTTGGTGTACACAATAGACCATTGAGCAGAGATAAAGACATACCGTTTTCGTCAAATATTTCATAATATTCAAAACTACTATCCAAGTCACCAATGGCAGAAATACTTACCGTAACGGCTTGTGTAATGTCAATATTAGAACCGTCAAAATCGAATTGTAAAATTTGCCCATAAGTTTCGTAGGCAATGTTTATTATCTGTCCGTCAGGCAATGGCGTTACATTATCATCCGTAAAGGTAAGCGGAGGAATCGTGACATCTGCACCACATATTCCTGGCAGTGCATCGACCGTAATATCAGCCGGACAATTCAGCACAGGCGGCTCGTCCAGTTGATAAATAATTTGCCGTTCTTCCAGACATCCGGTATTACCGTCAACGACTTGCACCCAGATGTCAGGCATTCCGACCAAATCATAAGCGGTTGCTAAAGCACCGATTTCCGTTCCGCCTGCGGAGGGTTGCCCGTCAAACCAGAGAATGGTATCTGTCGGATTGACGATTAAATCTCCGTCAAGTTGTGTTAAGTCAGTACCTGTGGATGCACCACAAAATACAGCTGTAAATGGTGCGCCCGTCACAGGCGGTTGATTGACGGTGACGGTAGTGGTACAAGTGGTCATGTTGCCGCAGCCGTCAGTGGCAGTGAAGGTCACTACTGTATTACCGGAAGTATAATAACCGGAAGCATCTGCACCACCATTGGTGTAATCATTGCTAATAGTGACAAACTGAGGTGTAAGCGGTGTATAAGACAGGCTCATTTCTACAAAACTACTTCCACAGAATGTATTGACTGAAGGACTAGCGGTTGTGAAAAAAGTAACTATATTATTCGCAAGGAAGCCGGCTAAATCTGTGGCAGAAATCGTATATACTACAGTTCTTGAAGCACAATCAACGGAATTACTATTACCAATTTCATCAATAAGATTTCCGTTTTCATCAGACAGGTAAAATACTTCTCCCGGATCTCCTGTATCAGCGTGTACTGTTACAGTAAGCGTTGCAGACTGTGAAGGGTCAATATTAGTTCCATCAAAACTAAATTGTAAAGTTTGACCTTCAATAGTATATTCTCTAAAAACAGTCTGTATATCAGGAAGTGGTGTTACCCCATCATCGGTAGCAGTTGCGATTGGAATGGTGACATTTGCGCCACAGGTTCCCGGTTCTACATCTGCCATAATATTTACAGGACAGGTAATCGTTGGTGGAAGGTCAAATATATAAGATAGATTAACTTCTTCAAGACAGCCTGTAAAGACATCAACGATTAATGCCCAGATATCAGGCATACCTGTCAGGTCGGTAGAGTCGGCTGTTGATGTAATATCTGTTCCACTCATAGAAGGTTGGCCATCGTACCAACTCACTGCAACATCAACAGTAGAAGACCCCATAGTGCCTCCAAAATTGGCATCCAGTTGAGTTAAATCATAATTCATCAAATCTCCGCAGGCGGTAAAGTTAAAATCTCCGCCGTCTGTGATTTCTTGAATGACGGTAATATCTATAGAGCAAGTATCGGTATTACCACAGCCGTCTATCGCCACATAAGTTACCGTAGTGGTGCCGGGCAGATAAAAGTCAGAAGCATCTGCGCCACCACCGTTATAGTCATTACTGATACTAACATATTGTGAGGAGAATCCGGTGTAAGATAGTTCTATTTCTACGCGGTCATCACTGCCACAAAGCGGGTCAACTTGAAATGTCGGTGTAGCTGTGAAATTAATGATATTATCTGCGGCAAAGGCGGCTAAGTCACTTGCCGGAATGGTATAAGTAAAGACATTAGGCGTACAAAGCATTCCATTTAGTAAGACCAATGAAGTACCGTTTTCATCAAATACTTCGTAATACTCTGTGCTGCTGTCCAAATCACCTATTGCCGAAATAGTTGCGGTAACAGGTTGTGTGAGGTCTATGGCGGTGGTACTGAAACCAAATTGTAAAGGTATGCCGCCTCCTACATAATTCATAGATACACTTTGTACATCCGGTAGTGGTGTCAGGTTATCGTCTGTTGCCGTAGCGAGTGGGATACTCACAAAAGCACCGCAGGTATCGGGGTCATTATTCAGCGTGATATTTGTCGGACAAGTAATGACGGGTGAATTATCAATGTCATAAATCAGATTAAATTCTTGTGTACAATTAGAAACACTGTCCGTCACCAATGCCCAGATATCAGGCATGGCGGTCAGGTCGGTGCTGTTGGCGGTAGTTGTAATGTCTGTGCCACCCATTGAAGGTTGCCCTATATACCAATCTGCGAACTCATTGGGGTCTGTTATGTTTACATCATATTGTGTTAAATCAAATGTTATAATATTCTCGACTTCACATATACCTGCACTAAAGGTGGTTGGGGCCAAATTGGTGCCGGTAGTGGCAATGGTGATTTGCGAGACATCAAGGCAGCCATTGGGCAGCGTATAACTTGCCGTATAGGTCGTCGTATTTGTAGGCATAACATTGATACAGACCGTCGTATCTATCTGGTTGCCCATATCATCCGTCCATACAAGATCGCCATTGGCGAGAGTAGGGATATATAACATATCTTTGATAGAAGAATATGAACCTGTGGGCGATAGTAATGAAGTCACTGAATTGGTACTAAGGTCAATGGTAAATATTTCATTACAATTAAAAGTACCTGAGCCTATTATTATGCCATTACCGATATACTCAATGGCTTGCCCCGGACAGCCATTAGATGTAGTAAAGGTCGTCAATAATGTAGATATACCTGTATTGATATTAATTTCATATAATGAATTAGCACCTGTACCTGTGGCATATAGCAGTGTATTATTATCAAAATTATAAGTCAAACCTACACCGCCGTTTGAAGGCAAAGCCGGACTTATATTGATTAATGTAGTCGTGGGTGGCGATACCGAATAATCAATAGTATGTAATTCACCATTATTAAAAACAGCATATAAATTACCTGCATTATCGAATGTCATATCCTGTGGTAGTAGATTGCCCGTACTGGAAATGACTTGACCTATATTTGAAATAAAACCTGTCATTAAGTCCAATGTATAAAGCTGTCGATTAGAATTGCTGCCACCAAATCTGTGTAATAGATATACCGTATTATCCACCGGATTAAGGTCAAAACCATAAGGTCTTTCTCCCAAATCAGGACCGATAAAGGTATTGTCTAATGTAACAGTATTGGTCAGGGGATCTACGATATAGCGTGAAATATCGGAGAATGACGTATTATTAAGGTCTATGGCATACAAGGAATTAGGCGTTTCGTCGGGTATATCGAGACATAGTTCTGCCATACCGCCCGTACAGAGGGTATCGGCATTGGTAAGAATGTCGAAAAAGTCAGTAGTCGTTCCCGGACTGACGGTGACATCTGTACTGCAAGTGCTGACATTGCCGCAACCATCCGTAACGGTGTAAGTAACCGTAGTAGTACCGGGCGTGTAAAAACCCGAAGCATCTATACCACCATTGGTATAATCATTTTCTATGGTCAGATACTGAACACTAAGTGGTGTGTAGGATAAATCCATCGTCACGCCCTCATCAGTGCCTGTGGTACAGAAGAATGTACCGACTGCACTTGCGGGTGTAGCCGTAAATGTAATGATACCGTCTGCCACATAATTTGCCAAATCCGCCGCCGGAATAGTATAAGTAAAATTAAGCGGTCCGCAGGTAGTACCTGTTTCACCTATACGGGTAATAAAGTTACCGTTTTCATCAAAAATATCGTAATACTCCCCAAAGCCATTGGTATCACCAATAACAGTGATGTCGATTGAGACAGGTTGAGAAGTATCCAAATTACTTCCGTCAAAATCAAATTGTAAAGTTTGTAGAATGGTGGTATGAGGTATAAAAATCGTTTGCTCTTCGGGCAGTGGCGTGATGCTATCGTCCATGACTATGAGTGGCGGAATAGTCAAAGTAGCGCCACATATGCCCGTATCAGAACTGACCGAAATATTTGTCGGACAGGTTAATACAGGAGGAAAGTCTAATTCATAGACTAGGTTGATTTCTTCAGAGCAGCCTGTTATATTATCAGTGACCAATGCCCAGATATCAGGCATACTTGTCAAATCAACAGAGTCGGCGGGAGGAGGAATATTTGTTCCACTCGTAGAAGGTTGTCCGTCATACCAATCAACAGTGGAAGAACCCATTGTGCCTCCAAAATTTGTATCTAATTGTGTCAGGTCATAATTCATCAAATCACCACAAGCCGTAAAGTTAAAATCAGTTCCTTGTATGATACTCGGACCTACATTGACTTCAATCGCACAGGTGCTTACATTATTACATCCGTCAGTAACCGTATAGGTAACGACGGTAGTACCCGGCAGATAGAAATCTGAAGCATCTGCACCACCGGTATTATAGTCATTTGTTACAGATATAAATAAGTCGGCGAGTGATGTATAGGATAAATTCATAGTAACACCTTCGTCTGTACCTGCTGTACAGAAGAATGTACCGACTCCGCTTGAAGGTGAAGCCGTAAATGTAATGATGCCATCAGCTACATAATTTATCAAATCCGCCACTGGAATGATGTAAGTAAAATTAAGTGGTCCGCAGGTAAAGCCTGTTTCTCCTATACGGGCAATAAAGACACCGCTTTCATCAAAAATATCGTAATATTCCCCAAAGCCATTAGTATCACCAATCACTGTGATATCGATTGAGACAGGTTGTGAAATATCCAGATTACTTGTGGTAAAATCGAACTGTAAGAGTTGACCGAAAGTAATATAAGGCATAAAAATCGTTTGCTCTACCGGCAATATTGTAATGCTATCATCCATAACGATAAGCGGCGGAATGGTCAAAACTGCACCGCAGACATCCGGGTCGGAACTGACCGAAATATTTGCCGGACAGGTAATGATAGGTGCAAGGTCAAACTGATAAGTTAGATCAATTTCCTGACCGCAGTTGCTTATCGGATCTACCAAATATGCCCATATATCCGGCATACCTGAAAGGTCTGTTGAGTTGGCGGTGGGAGTGATATTTGTACCGCCCGCAGAGGGTTGTCCGTCGTACCACGTTACGGTAGTTGTGCCGGGCAATCCGCCCACATTGGTATCAAATTGGGTCAAATCATAATTCATGATGTCTTCCGATTCACAAATTCCGCCCACATCTACGGAGAGCGTAACGGTGGTGTCAGTCGTCGCAACAATAGTGGCTTCTATTGTATCGGTACAAGTTCCTATATTTGTGTAGGCGGTGTAAGTCGTCGTTGTGGTAGGGGCTACTATGATACAATCTGCCGTACCTAAATCAGCACCCGAATCATCTGTCCAGTTGATAGATGAAAAGTCAATATCAGATGCTGCACACAATTGAGTTACTCCGCCATTGCATACAGTGTCAGCATCAGCAATAATTTGAGGCGGGAAGGCTATCTGATAGTTAATTTGTAATTCATTCACACATCCGTCAGCAGCGATGATTGCCCAGAGTTCATTTACAGTATTTAAATCCACAGCAGTAGCCGGTGCTAAGGGTATAAAAATGCCCGAACTTGGCTGTCCGTCATACCATAAAACATTTGACCCGAATGTATTAACAATAGTATCTTGTTGAGTCAAGTCATAATTAGAGACATCTTCATCACAAACAATGAAATTTGGATCTATTCCAAAACATGGATTCGGATAGCCACATATATTAAAATTATCAAGAGCTATAAACCAACCCCATTCATTATTGTCATCAAAAGTAAATGCTACTTGAAAATTAGTATTGAGATAAGGGTTCAAATTAATATTTGCTTTAGGTGTTGTACATCCCCAAGGTCCGCAATTATTACCCGTTTGAGTTAAGACATTTACCCAACCGGTACCGTCAAATACGTCAACGGAGAAAATTTCGGTGGAAAAGGCGAAGAAATTATAATCAAATTCGAGGGTAACATCATCAAAACCTGTTATGTCAACGGGAGGAGAAGTCAATGTCATTACTTCACCACCGTCACTATCATAAGCATCATCATCAAAAAATGCCATACAAGTGCCGTCAAAATTTCCACCGGGGGTATTGACGGCATAAGTACTCGGTCCGAAATCCCAATCTGCAAGAGGATTTGCACCTGTCGCAGTATTCGTCCAGCCGGAGGGTAGGGTACAGGCATCAAAGTTTTCGGTTTGTATGGGTGTACACACACATTCCGGTCGTGGTACCGTATAAGAAAGAGATTCGGTGCAGGCACCATCTGTCACAGAGACCAAAGTGGTTGAAATACCATCGGTCGGCAAGTTGGGTATAATGATGATTTGTGGGTTAGTACCTGCATAAGTTTGAGTGCTGGTATTGCCCCCTAGTGTCAGGTCAAACATACCTCCGGCAGACGCATCATCAGTATCAATAATGATTTCCAGGTCGTAAGTTCCACCTCCACAATTGATAACATTTAAAGCGTTGATATCTATTCCCGGAGTTTCAACAGCTCTGGTTTCCTGTGGACCGTAAGTTCCACCTCCGCAACTAGGTCTTACTTGTATTTCGTATTGTGTATTGCAGGTCAAGCCTGTAATACTCCAGGTAGTTCCAGCTGTACTAGTGATAGAGAGCCAGTTTGAAGTACCAAGAAGCCTGTAACGTATCTGATAATTAGGGGCGGCTATATCATTCCATGCGATGTCTATACTATTGGGAAGTATATTCACAATCTCAAAGCTGTCTATGGGAGTATTGGTACAAGCATCGGCTGTACAATTGCTTAGGCAGGTACGGGTTGCCACATGATTGTTGACCGCACTATAGGAGCCACCGATAAGCGTACATGGCTCCGAACCGAATGACCAGGTTGTTGCAGACGATACGGTAGGGTCCATAATGAGAGAACTGCGTCCCGGAGTAGTTTGACAAGGAGTGCCTATTTCATAATTGTGAAAACAACCGAAATTATGCCCCAATTCGTGCGTAACAACAAGCACAATATTAGCCATATTCGTCGAATAATCTTCAATGATGGACATACCCGAATCTTCGCATACTGTACCAGCAAAAGCTACACCTACTGCGCCACTAGAATCTCCGTTACCAATATCTCTGGTCGTCCACAAAGATGAAAGGTCAAAAGGATTCATAAAGCCGGATGCACTCATACCCCAAGTCTGGAAATCGGGAAATATGAAATTATAATTAGTGCTGGATGTCCAGGGGTCGCATCCGGTACAGTTGACAATAAATCTTTCGGAAATAACGATAGAAATTTGCTCGGCAAACTCGTCATCGTAGCGTGTGACGACTACATTCATAATGCCATCAAGGTAAAGATTGACATTCGTAGTGCTACCATACCTCTGGAACATGCTATAATCGGTAGCTTGTGCCAACTCAAGTTCCAGACATGCCAAGGCTGCATTTTTATGATTATCATTAATGTCCTGCACCTGCTGCTGAACATCCGTTACACCACAAAAAGATTCGTCACTAGTGACCACATCCGTACTTTTATACACCACAAAATGGTCGGGATTTGCTTGTAGGTCATGGTATTGGAGCGGTTCGATATAGTATTCGTCCGTACCGTCATTTACAAAACCAAACACAAAACCTTCGGCAATCGTCAGGCGGATTTCATGGTCATAATTATCATCCAAATAACCTTTGAAAACGGTATTGGATTGACGTGGCTCGGTAACGATACCGTTTTTGGTGAGTACGCGAGTAACATAATCCTCCGCATAAAGATGACTGTCAAACAAAGTCATCTTCCATGAACGGTTTTTATCCAATTTCAACTCAAATTGAATCTTGGATTTACTTTCCGTCAAACGACTTAACTCGCGTGTAGGTAGTTCAAATACTTCGTGTTGGCTAAATCGTTCTTCGAGTAGGCGTTTCGGGGTGTCTGTTACTGTTTTTGCTTTGAAAATAGGTGGCTGTACACCCTTTTGAGCATAAGTAAAATGCACAGAAATAAGTATGAACAGTAATGAAAAAAAGGTATGCTGGGAGCATTGGAGGTTTTTCATAATGTATTGATTTTGGATTAGGTGATAAATTGAAGCTGCAATAAAAAAGAGTATTTTAAAAATAAATAAAATATGTATTTTTTTCTTTATTTATAATAATTTATAAAATAATTTTTATTAAAATACATAAATAAGTTAAAATAGACTTGTCAGATTTTACTTGCTTACTCTTTATTCAATGCAACGGTTTAATGTTTTTAAAAAAAATATTATAAATATAAATATAATGTAATTTTATTGCAGTAGATACACAGATAACCTACAGTAATAGAAATTACTTATAAATAAAAAGATAGATATATAAAATGTGGTGTGTCGCTTTATTGGGCATATCAATTGTTTTTGAGTATTGATTTGCCTATTTTGTTGGCTTAAAGATAGGAATTAAATTATAAATGCAAAGTATTTTGATATTATTTTTTAAATAATTCATCAAAATGAAAAAAAAGAGTAAAACACATTGATATAAATACACATAAATTCGAATAAATGTATTAATTTCAAGCATCAAATCCTAAAAAACAAAAATCAAATTCCAAAAATCAAAAAATGAGAATTTTGTTATTTGGAATTTGAAATTTGAAAAAATCATGTCTGCACCGAGCTTATACGACAATCATGGCAGGAAAATCAACTATCTGCGCCTTGCAGTTACCGATAGGTGCAATCTACGTTGTTTCTATTGTATGCCCGAAAATATATGTTATTCTGCCAAGGAAAATTTGCTGACATTCAGTGAAATGTACCGTATTGTGCGTGTCATGTCTGAAATGGGTATTGAGAAATTACGCATCACCGGAGGCGAACCTTTCTTACGAAAAGGCATCATGGAATTTATGCACCGCGTGAATGCTTTGGAGGGTATTCGCCAAATACATATTACAACTAATGGTACATTGATTAGTGATAAAATACCTAAATTGGTGAAACTTGGTATCCAGTCAGTCAATTTTAGTTTGGATAGTCTTGACAGAGAGCGTTTTTTTGAAATTACAAAGCGCGATGAATTTGAGAAAGTAAAAGATGCCTTGTATCAATTTATTGAAAGTGATATTACGACAAAGGTGAATATGGTTGTTATGTCAGGTAGGAATGAACAGGATATTATCCCTATGGCATTGCTCACCAAAGACCGTCCTATAAGTGTTCGCTATATCGAAGAAATGCCCTTTAATGGTGAAGGCAATCGCTACATGAAAACTGATTATTTTAATTTTGAAAAAATCATCGAAACCCTAAAAACCGCCTTCCCCGACTTGCGAAAAATACCCGACCCTCCGGCTTCCACTTCACTCAATTATGCCATTCCCGGACATGCAGGTACGGTGGGTGTCATACCTGCATTTAGTCGTACTTTTTGTGGTACTTGCAATCGCATTCGGGTCACTGCCGAAGGTACGCTCAAGACCTGCCTTTACGATAATGGCGTATTGAATATCCGCGATGCTCTCCGCAATAACATTAGCGATAATGAACTGAAAAACAGCTTTTTAACTACATTCAACCAACGTGCTAAAGACGGATTTGAAGCCGAACAACAACGCGAAGGATTGCCCGTCACAGAGTCCATGTCCACTATTGGTGGGTAGTTTATAGAGTTTATGAAGTTTATAGAGTTTATGAAGTTTATAGAGTTTATGAAGTTTATAGAGTTTATCAACCTTATCAACTCTATCAACTCTATCAACCAATCAACTCCCCCAGGGCATCCCAAGCTAATCTGACACAGGTGATGCGTCCTGAAAATTGACGAACTTGCTCAAAGGCGAGTAAATCTTGGTGTTGGATTTGGCTGGCATCTGCTTCGCCGACTACTGCATTTAATTCTTCCAATATATCTTGAAAATCTTTTAGGGTATGTCCTTCCAAATATTTGACCAATAAAGAAGTCGAAGCCTTCGATACAGCACAGCCATAACCATGAAATGTAGCTTCCACAATGCGTTCTCCTTCCATATTGAGATATACCGTAAATTGGTCGCCACACAGTGGATTGTACGCTTTTACGATACGATCTGCATGCTCCAATTTGCGATAATTATACGGGTTTTTATTTAAATTAAGAATAGTCGGATGGTACAATTTTTTAATGTAAAATGTAGAATAATAAATGTAAAACTCTGTAATGACTGCTTTACAGGCTGACCGCGAATACCGTACAGGCGACTTCAGTCGCCACGTGATTGTAAATTTTTATTTATAAAAATTTGTAAAATAAAAATTTACGTATTTTTATTATTACGACATGGCGATTGAAATCGCCTGTACGAGTTTCCGGTCAGCCTGTTTAGCTGTCAAGTGCAATATTGTTTTTATTTATAAAAAATATATAAAATAGTTACTTATAAATCTGTTTTTATGCCACTTGACAGCTAAAGCAGTCATTACAGTATTCGTGGTCAGCCAATCACCTAATTAACCCTTGCCCTGTTATTGCCCCTGCAAGGCGAGTGCTTTTTGATAATCTGTATCTGCTTTGGCTTGTTGACCGGATTTTTCATAAGCGTCTTTTCTATTGATATAAAGTATGACAGAGTTGGGATCCAGTGCAAGTGCTGAGGTATAATCTTCAATGGCTTTGGCGTAATTTTTCTGATTGAAGTACAAAAGTCCTCTGTTATTGTAGGCAGGTACATAATTTGGATCGCTTTCTATGGCTTTACTGAAGTCTCGTATGGCTAAATCCAATTTTCCCTGCTCCGAGTATAGATTACCTCTGTTATAATAAGCATCGGCATAGTCGGGTTTGATTTCGATAGCTTTGCTAATGTCTTTTTCGGCTGCTGCCAGATTTTTTTCCTGATAAAAAGTAATGCCTCTGTATTGATAGGCTTTAGGGTTGCGCGGATTGAGTTGTAGTGTTTTCGCAAAATCGCGTTTGGCTGCATTATACTGTTTCAAATGATGATTCACAATAGCTCTGTTGAGATAAGCATCTGCGTATTCGGGGTCATGTTCAATGGCTTTATTAAAGTCGTTTATGGCTTCCTGATGCTTCGATAAATCGCTGTAAACCAAGCCCCTTCGATAATATGGTTCGGCAAATCCGGGGTCGGCTTTAATGGCTTTTGTATAATTTTCTTCGGCTTGAGCATACTCATCTTTATTCAAGAAAAAATTACCCTTACTGGTGTATGCCTTCGCAAATTTAGGATTGATATAACGATTGTTGGGGTCGCTGGAGTCAGGCGCACAAGCAGCAATAACAACAAGACAAACCAATAGCAGATTTTTGCAAAGGTTGAATGGTGTGGAAAGCGAATATATAGTCAGTTTTTTCATTATTAACGAATTATATGCATTTCAATGTGTAAAAATAAATCAGTAACGGGTGTGTGAATAAACCTCAAATATATGAAAAATATGAGAAGGCGAGTAAAAAAATGAGAACTACTCAAGTTTGTACCTATTTAGACTTTGGGTAAAGGAAATTGGGGAATTAGGAAATTCGGTAATCCCGATAACTATCGGAACTTTTTTTAGATTTTTAAAAAAAAAATTATATGTTTTATTTTCTTAATAAAATTTATTCGATTGGTTATCAATAAATTACGGTTTTAAATCGAGTTTCCCACACCAATAATTAAACTTTAAGTTCGGGGCAATACGCCCCTATGGCAGGATGTCAAATAGAGACACCAAGCCATACGCTCAGGAAAAAGTTCGTGAGTTTAAACGCCTTTACTCAGTTCCCGTTAATCCGA
>CALIZI010000102.1 GCA_938028705.1 uncultured Saprospiraceae bacterium
GAAAGAAAATACCCCAGAAATAAAAGAATTCAACACTTAAATGGAAAATATGTAACGATGACTAATTATCGAAGAGCAATATGATTATATATAAGAAATCATTTTAATCAAATGATGAAATTGCTTAAGGAAATGACATTACTTCTAACTCGTGTCGCATATAGGTCGAATTTAAAGTGTTATTTTTTGAAAAAAAATCTAAAAAGTAACAGGCATTAAAAAAATGCCTGTTACAAAACGTATGAAATAAATCGCTCACCGTACAGGCGACTTCAGTCGCCATGTGTTCGTCTCAATGTATTGTGTTAGAATTTCTAATGAGCCTTCACCACCATCTGCAAGCGGATGAATGAGTGTTTTTATATTAGGATTGAATTGGTGAATACCCGTTTGGATGGCTTCGCAAACTTCGATAGCACTTAGTGAGCCTTTAAATTTATCGGGCGCAATTAGAATGGTCATACTTTGTGTAAACGTAAAACGATTTTGCAAATCGTACTCTAATTATGCGGAACGATTTACAAAATCGTTTTACGATGTTAAAACATATTCGGCACATTCACACTGATAATGACAATGAGAATGAAAAATCCTATCAAAATTAAGCCGCGTTTGACATCAAATTCAAATTTATGGTCGAGCAAATTCAATGAATCATGCTCTTGCGGTGGAAATGCCAAACTACTCAAATAACCGACCGTCAAAGTCACCGCCGCACCAATGAAATTCCACCAAAACCAGAAAATATCCGGTACAAAAAGCCACAGGTAAATATTGGTTAATACACCTACGATAAGTCCAATATTTGCACCTTGCGAAGTGACACGTTTGAGGGCAATCGCAGCAATAAAAGTCGCCAAAATAGGTCCGTAAAATACCGAACCAATTTTATTAATCGCCTCAATGACCGTCTTGGCAATATCGCCTGTAAAGAAGGCAGTAATCAGACAAAACACACCCCAAAACAAAGCGGTATAGCGCGAATAACGCATATAAGTTGCATCGTCAAGTTGCTTATTGCGGTTAAATAAATCCTCCACAGTCGCAGCACTCAGCGAGTTAATCGCCGAACTCAAAGATGACATCGCCGCCGAAAAAATCGCCACAATCAAGATACCGATAATGCCATGCGGCAGATAATCCCGAATGAAAATTGGTATCATATAATCAGGTCTATCTTTAGGAATTTTAGCTAAAAATTCCGGCTGACTCATCACTAATGTACCAATCACCAAACCCATCAAACAATAGAAAAACGTAATCGGAAAACGCATCAAACCATTGGTCAACAACGTAGCTTTTACGGTGTCAAGGCTTTTGGCAGAAAACAGGCGTTGGACTTGGCTTTGGTCTGTACCGTAATAAGATACGTATAAGAAAAAACCGCCCAATAGCATGGGCCAAAAACCAAATTCATCACCTTTTTCCAAACCCATTGAAGAGAAATTGACCGCTTGCAAACGCTCTCTATCCACTTGCTCGGTGAAAACCTCCCAACCGCCTAAATGATGCAGTCCATACCCAAAACATATCACCATTCCAATGAGCAAAATCGTCATTTGAATGACATCGCCATAGACTACCGCTTTCATCCCGCCTTGATACGAATAAATGAGCGTCACGATACCGACTATGCCTATCGTTTGCCACATTTCAATATTCAAAACACTCATCAAAATCAGTGCAACAGTATAAACCATCACACCTGTTGCAAAGGCACGACTAAACTGAAAAACAATACTCAAAATGACCCGCGTAGAGGCACTAAACCGCTTTTCAAGATAGCCGT
Organism: uncultured Saprospiraceae bacterium; assembly: GCA_938028705.1. GTDB lineage: Bacteria > Bacteroidota > Bacteroidia > Chitinophagales > Saprospiraceae > JAHDEO01. Next base: position 1,790 of record CALIZI010000102.1, read on the forward strand.
ACACACTGACAATCCCTGACTTATAAAGAGGCGGGATAAGAAAAACCATCAAAAAAAGCATCGCCAAGGGTACGGCAAATTCATAGGTGAGCCACATCATACCGCCGCCTTGTTTTAGCCCGACAAATGCAGGGGCAGAGATAAAACTAATCGCCGAAAGCTGCGTTGCTGCCGTACTCAATGCAAGCGCAATCCAGCCAAAACTTTTGCCACCCAAAAAATAATCTTTCGCCGTCGAATTATCCTTGAATCTCATACCTAAGTACAAGAAAAACAGGATGTAAGCTGCGATAACGATATAGTCTATATAGTTCATGTGTTCGTTGTTCTGTTATATATTTTTGTGTTCGTTTATTTCACGCAGAGAACGCAGAGTTCGCAGAGTGATGATAAGTAAATCTCTGCGAACTCTGCGTTCTCTGCGTGAAATAAGATTTTGATTAGTTACATTAAAAACGTAAAAAATCAATCACCGAGGAAGCCGTCCAACTAAAATTGCCACCGCCGTAGCCTTTGGTGAGTTGTCCGACTTGCGATTTTTGGGATTCAAAATATTCGTAAAAACCTAATTTTTGGATAAGTTCGAGGAAATCTGAACGGACGATGTCGGCGGTTTTGTCGAAATTATAATACTTCAAACCTTTGTGAATCATCCAATTCATTTGAGGCCAGATTGGTCCGCGCCAATAGCGTTTGGAATCGAATAAAGGGCTTTCAACATCAAAACTTGGACAAAGATAATAGTTATTTTCATGCAAATTTATTAAGTAATCATTTAATATATTTGCTTTTTGATTATCAGGGATTTGACCGAAAAGAGGAACGAGTCCGCCAATTTCGCGATGTGCTATCGGCTTGTCATTTCTGACATCATAACAGGTATAAAAGGCGAGTTCATCGTGCCACATTTTTGCGTTAAATGATTGGACACTCTGTTGCTGCCATTCTTCGACTTCGGCAGTATCTATACCCAATTTTTTTCCAATATTAATCAAACTTTCATTCGATTTAATCAAAATAGCATTCATCATACTATCTTGTATTAAAAACGGACTTTCAACCATCAATTCATGTCCATCGTATTGGTGTTTTTTTCCTAATTGTAATAAATAAACATAGCGGTCGTATTGGTCTTGCGTGGGTCGTTCGGAAGCATCGGCAACGGCGGTATCGCGTCGCGTGTATTCGCCGATAATCGCTTTATCAATCTCTATCGAATCCATCGCTTCATCCCAAAGCGGTGAATTATCGCGTCCCGATTCCCAGGGATGGAGGATACAAAATAAGCCTTCGCGATTCGGGTCGCGGTGCTGATATAACCAACGATGTGAATGGACTATTTTCGGAAAGATAGCCTTCGCAAATGCCTGTACATCCGCATTATCTCCATGATTTTCAAGGATTTGTTCTAATACGAAACCATGAACTGCGGGTTGTGTGATGCCCGATGTTTTGGGCTTGGTGGGTGCGCCCGGATTGACATTTGCATTCCAAAAATCATAATTCGGAAAATACGTTTTTTCATTTTCACTATGAAAAATAATATGCGGAACCATACCGTTTTCCCATTGACCGGAAAACAGCGATTCCAACTCCGTCATAGCTCGCGCCACATCGAAATGCGCCCAACCAATCGCCACAAATCCCGAATCCCAATTCCACTGAAAAGGATACAGCCGACTCGTAGGAATGGTGTATGCACCGCGCCAATTTTGCTCCAAAATGGATTTTGCTTGTTGTAGTAAGTCTTGCATCTACTTGGTTTTGAACCACTAAGAACACGAAGGACACGAAAACCTAATAGTACGCAGAGTAAACTAAGGTTTTGTGTGAATTTTTATTAGGTTGAAATTTGAACTTTCTACCTAAACCTATAAGGTTTTTGAAAACCTTATAGGTTTGACTATCAGTGTTTTAATACTAATATTATTATGTTTTTTGGTTCTTTGACAATTTTTGCAAATTCAATAAAACTTGTATTTCACGCAGAGTTCGCAGAGAACGCAGAGTGCTAATAATCAATTCTCTGCGTTCTCCGCGTGAGATACTATTTGCAAAAAATGTCAAAGAACCTGTTTTTTATCTAATAAAAATTCTAATACAACCTTTGTGTACTACTGCGTTAATTAGGTTTTCTCCCGATAATTATCGGAATTAGTGGACTTAGTGGTTCAACAAAAAAATCAGAAGTTGAAACCGGCTCTAATAAAGATTCTTCTTGGTAAAATCGGTCTGCCGACGAAGTATTCTCCGCCACCAACTTGTGCATTACCTTGACGTGGTGAACCTTCTGTAACACCCGCAGAATCCAATAGATTAAAGACCGCCAAACCGAGTCTTAGACTTTCATTATTATCGCCTATCGGAATGGTGTAACCTGCATCCAAACGCACGATAGTGAAAGCATCTAATTCAACCGTATTGGCATCATTAGCGAATTTTTTGCCTAAGAAATTGCCAGATAAATTGGCATCAAAACCATTGCCGGAATAGCGTGCGCCGAGCAAGCCCATGATATTGGGTTGGCGACGAAGTTTGTTGCCTTCTTGTTCGGCATTGCCTTCTACTTTGGTGAATTGGTGGTCTTGGAAAGTAACATTTCCATACAAATCAAAGCCGGGTGCAGCATTATAATTAGCACTCAATTCCGCGCCTAATGTTTGCGTACTTTGTACCGCAACTTCCTCTGTGACACCGCCGCTACCGTCATTTATAAAGTCAATACTTCTACGGTCACTCAAGGCTACGTAGAATAATGCGGCTGTTGCAGAGAGCTTGCTTTGCGCGTATTTCGCGCCGAGTTCTCCTTGTATAATTCCCTCTGTTTCATACGTTTGTGTTTCTCCTGCGGACGAAAATTTTACTCCTCTCAATTCAGGAAAAAAGTAACCACGAGAAGCATTTGCATAGATATTCAAACCATCGCTTAGTTTGTACAAACCGGCTAAGGCAATCGCTACATCAGATGCCGCTACTTCGCCTTTATTGAAGGTATTGCTACCGATGCCATTCTCGGCACTCAATTTTCCGGCGGCTCTTTCCCAACGTAATCCAATGTCGAAATTGAATTTTTCACCTTTATATTCGTCTGCCAAATAAACGGCTGTTTTGGTACTTTCAAGGACTTTATTGGAGGTTTGTCTCCCATTGATAAAACCGCCTGTGGAGTAGCTTTGAGCCATACCGAGCGAATCGGTATAAGTGATGCCGACTACACGCGGTGAGTTGCTGAAATCACCGACGAAGTTCCAAATCCAGTTGTTGTCTTCGGCTTTGGTATTCGCCATAAATGTACCAACGGTGATGTTGTGTTCGCCAACGGTTTTGGTCAAATTGACCTCTCCAACGAGTTCTTCCATCGGACGCTGACGGTCAAGTACGCGATTTTCAAACAACAAATCTGAAGCTGCCAAAGGTGCGCCTGTATCTAAATAGGTAAATTCTGCATTTGAAGGTAAGTCTCTGTCTGTCAAGTAATCAGCTTGTGCTTCGGGCGTGTTGTGGCTGCCGTCACCATCCAAAAATAGATTGAACCAGTGGTCGTAATTGGCAGCTTTGGCTTTAGAGGAAAGTCTCCAACCATCGCCAAATCCGTGTTTCAAATCTAACATCACGTAACCACCTTTGGTCGTTACGCCGTCGCCGATAGGCGTTTCAAAACGTCCGTTGGGCGTATCGAAAGAGAAATCTCTGGCTTGTGAGGTGAGCATTGTATAAACGGTTTCGCCGTCATTTCCGGTAGGTCTTTCAGCCGTTCCATCTGCATTTGCGAGGGGGTAGGGGAGGTAAAATTGTACATTATCATCAATATACTGCGTAGAAACGGTGAAGGAACTATTGCCACCATTAAATAACTTTTTCACATTACCGCGAATTTGATGTCCGCGAGTTGGTAAGCCTGTTTCCAATGGTCCATTATCGTATCTGTACATGCCTGATACGGCGTAAAATGTGGTTTCATTTAAAGGACCGGAAGTGAGAAAGTCGGTTTTCAAACGTCCGCCTTCCGCCCATTCTAATTGTACGGCATTTTTCGGATTATTGCTACCCGTAACGCTCGTATAATTGATGATACCTGCGACAGAACCGGCACCAAAAAGCGTGGAAGCACCACCACGTACAAATTCGAGATTGCGGATGCCGATGTCATTTCTAAAATACACATCATGCGCCGAAGAATTGAGTCCGAAGGTACTCAAAACGGGCAAGCCATCGACCTGTAAAGGCGTAAATTGGTACTGACCGCCGGAAGGCATACCGCGCACAAAGACGTTGGAGGCAATCTCGCCACCGCCACCTTCGGCAGTGATCCCCGGCACAGTACGCAAGATGTCTGCCTGCGAACTTGCGGAGAGTTGGCGCAATTGAACGCCACTCAAATAGGTCATCGAAATCGGCGATTCTTTTTGCGAGCGACTGCTAAATGTACCCGTCACGACGACCTCATCGAGTGCGAGATTGTCCGTACCAAGCGCGACACTCATAGATTGTGCGCCATCGGCAGTGATTTGTCGAGTGGTACTGCTAAAGCCGATGTAATTGACTTCCATCGTGTATGTACCCGGCGGTACGTCGATACTGTATTTGCCGCTGGCATCTGTCGCAACGCCTCTGCCGAGTTCGACAATATAGACGGTGGCACCAATCAGCGGTGTGTCGCTATCATCCGTAATTGTACCGGAAATGGTAGATTGAGCATTTGCACCAATAAAGAATAATGCAAATAGGAGAGTTGTCATGATGAGGCGGGTAAAATAGTAGTTGGATTGTCTCATATTATTTCGTTTATTTTTGAAAAAATGGCATAACGCAAGTAAATTCCAAAAGACAAATTCCAAATTCTAATTTAGGCGTTTTGTATCTATTAGAATTTGGAATTTTTTAAGTTGTTTACAACTTGAATTAATATATCATTTTGGAATAGCTTTATATCGCCATGTAAAATTAGGTATGGAAACTATATAAATGTATGTCCAATTTTATCCGAACATTGAACTATTTTATCTATTTTTGATTTTTAAATGCCAATTTGAGCGAATTTAGTATTAACGGTGGACGGTAGAAGGTGGACGGCTGACGGCGATTCATTCATTCAAAATTCGCTCATTCACTCATTGAAAAAGATTGTAGCATTATGAAGCCTGAATATGAGAAAATACCGCAAGCTCCAAGTAGTTCCCTTTTCGTTAGATTGGTGGATAGACCGAAACGTCCTACGCTGAAAGAGGCATGGCATTATCACCCGGAATTGGAAATTTGTTTGACTACGAAAAGTGAAGGGCGGCGATTTGTAGGAGATGTGATTTCGGAATATTCAACGGGTGATTTGGCGATGTTTGGGAAAAATTTGCCACATGGTTACTTGACGGATATGCCTTGTTCGCAAGTGGTTTTGCAATTTACACCGGAATTTTTGGGGAAGGATTTTATGAAAAAAACAGAATTTGGGGTGCTGAATAATTTATTTAATGAGGCAGGACAAGGCTTGGTATTTTCTGGTGCTACGAGAAAGAAAGCCACGAAAAAAATTAAGAAAATCATTGATAATGAGGGACTTCCGCAAATTATTTTGTTTTTAGAATTGCTGCATTTATTGGCTTCTGCTTCGCATGAAAAAATTTGTAATCGGGTGTATCAGCATACGAAAGAGGTGCATTTTAGTCGTATAAAAAAAATGTATGATTATATTTTTGCGAATTATAGCCGCGATATTAGTGTAAAGGAAATAGCGGATTTATTGTACCTGACAGAAACCTCTTTTTGTCGTTTTGTAAAGCGACATACGAAAAAGACTTTTTCACAAATATTGAATGAAACTCGTATCGGTTTTGCTTGTCAAATGCTGATGAATACGGATATGACGGTATCGGCGATTTGTGATGAATGTGGGTTTAATAGTACTTCGTATTTTAATCGGACATTTAAACGGATAATGGCGGTGACACCGCAGGTGTATCGGGCGGCTTATGTGTAAACAATGGACGGGATACTATTTTGATTTATAAAACCAATCAAAAGGTTTTTAATTGCTTCAGAATATAGGTATAGAAATTTTCTTTGTTGACATCGGTGGCTATTTTCAATGTATAGCCATCGGGTGTGAGGAGTGTTTGTCCGGCATTCGGCGGGTGCTTGCTTACGGTTGCTTTTACTTCTTCTACTGTAAAATGTGCGGAAATTGAAATAAAACTTGTAGCCAGCACATCCCACATAAAATAGGTATATTCATAACCCGGAATGGTATCGGTCGTCAAAGCCCAGAGTTGACCTGCCAGATTGGAGAGCGTTTTATCTGACTGAAAAGCTAATCTTGATAAAAAATCTTTATTGACAGGTACATGATTCGTTACGTCTAATGGTATGCAGACCAAGGGTAGCTCCAATGCAAATAATTCTTTTGAACTTTGCGGATCCCAAAAGGCATTCCATTCGGCACTGCCATTGTGTTGATAGGTTTGTACATTGCCTTGAGTTTTAAAAGCACCTCCCATCCAGACGACTTGTTCGATTTTTGCTCTAATCTTAGGATTTTTTTTCATCGCCCCGACCAAGTTGGAGCAAGGTCCGGTCATCAGAATGGTGACAGGTTTATCCGCTGCCAGCAATCGTTCGATGTATAAATCAACCGCATTTGGAAGTGCGTAAGTGTCTATATCATCCAAATTAATGAACATCGGAAGCGCATTAACGACATCCGGTCTGGCTCGCCAGTCACTCGGAAAAGCATTCACTCCATGCAGGTCGCCCCGACCAATAGGGATGTCAGTTCTTTTAAAAAGTTGTAATATTTTGTAACTACTCTCAACGGCGGGTTCTATAAAACAGTCGGCAGGCGTGACATTTACCCCTATCAACTCAACATCATCCATCGTCAGTAAAAGCAATTGAGACAGTAAGTCGTCAATGCCTCCGTCGTGGTCGATGAAAACTAATTTTTTTTCCATGTTTTTCTTGAAAATCGAATTATCGGATAGTTCATTTGCTACTCCTTGATAGTTGGGGGATTGGGCAAACAGTAAGGCTGAAATAATGAATGAAAATAATGTCGTAATTAGCTGTTTCATGTTGTGATTTTTGAATTTTATAATTCAACTTTTGCATTTTAAATTATTTATAAAATGCTGATTAATAATTTTTTAATTGAATTAAATTTATTTTAATAAATTGTTTTTTTTAATTTATAATTATTTTAAAATAAAAATATTTTTAATGTTAATATAATTTAAAACAAAAACAATATTCAACTTGGTTTAAACACGCCAAAAAAGATACAGAAAACACCTTTGAAGTTATTAACAAAGATAAAGATACATGATATATCTAAATTATTCAAGGGTGCTATTGATTTACATCGGCGAGGTCAATTCACCCCAAGTCTCGCCTTACGTTTTGCTCTGCGAGCTTGTCTTTTGCTTCTGCGCTCTTTGACTCCACCTGCGAGGGAGCGAATAAATTCATTAAAATTATCAAATTCGGTACGGTAGGAAAAGCCCAAGCCTGTTTCGTTGACTTGGGTATCAAAATCAAGTCCTGTTTCATTACGGTTATAGGCTCTGATTTTGTAGCGTCCGTCGGCGGTGAGGAGGTACTCTATCACAAAATCTCCGGCGATGTAAGAGGCAAGATTAGCATCAGGATCGAGGTAGGTAGAATTAAAATCAAGGTTGCCACCGATGTTGACCAATAGACGGTCATTGAACAGGTAATTTTTCAGCCCCAATTGTACTTGCTGACGTGTAGTGGAGGGATCGTCAACATTGACATTATCCAATCCTTCGATTTGATACAAGCGATAATTGACATCAAAATCAATCCCGGAAATGAAGCCTACATCGGTCACCACATCTGAGAGAAGGTCGGTCAGATAATTGGATAACTGATTGGATAACATTTCACTAAGTGTATTAATTCCTGTAATATATTGTTGTTGTTGCGAAGTGCCGACTACCGACGAGGGTAGGAAATTACCCAATACAATCAAGCCAAAAACCTGTCGGTTGAGTTCGTTTTTATCATCGCGTAAAATGCGGAGTTTGCCGTCGGTGTAGGTACGTAACTGCGGGTCAATATTCGGAAAATCAATATCAAATTGAATATCGGGTTGCAAGAGACTGCCCACCAAATCCATGTTTAATTCTATGGGGGTACTACGCCTTGCAGTAGCTACTTGTTGATTATCTGTACCGAGATATTCGAGGATAAAATTGTAGGGTGGCACACGCAGTCCGTCATATACGGCATTGATGCGAATCGTGGCATCGTAGGGGTCGCCTGTCCAGCGAATCGTACCGCCCGGTCTGACGCGAAAAGGTTTATTGATAAAATTTTGATATGTAAAAAGGTAATCGCCTTCTTGTATTTCATAATCGCCATAAACAGAAAATTCGCCTGTTCGAGTGGCTTTGAGTTGGATATTTCCTCTACCTCTGCCTCGAATGACATCCCCTACGCGCTCGTCGAAAGGTAGGAATACCTCTGCTTGGGGTGTCACCTCCAATTTTATATTGACATTAGCACCCCGAATGAATAAACCCTGTGGTTCGACAGCAACGGTATCTTTGGCAACAAATTCAATAAAACTGACTTTTTTGGAGGTGGTCTCGTCGGTTAGCGGAATAGTCAATTTTGAGTTTTCGCCGGAGACGGCTACGATGTTGATATCCGTCTGATTGAAGAGACCGGAGAAGGTAACATTCGCCTTACCGAGTGCCGTTCCGTAATAGGAAGGATTGTCTTCTTTTTCTGTATTTAATAATAAAAACTGTTCAGAATCAATGTTTAATGCTAATCTGAAATCTTTAAAGTGATTATGCGTAATACCGCCCGACATGACGGCTGTATTACGGAAATCATCGTAAATAGTGTTGCCCGTAAGGTCAAAAAAGCGACTACTCAAATCAATATCAGAGTCATTAATAAAGTAGCTCGTTTGCAAATAATTGATTTTGACAGAAGCATCATAGATATTTAATTTTCCACTGATTTCGGGGCGTTTAAAATCGCCGTAAAAACGGGCATCGGCATTGAAGCGTCCGCGTAAATTAGAAATCTCAAGAATCAGGTATTTGACAAATTCGACGGAGTAATTTCGCGCTTTGACATTAAAATCAAAGGAGTTCGGACGCACTTTTCCTACATCTGATAAGGGGGAAAAAAACTGCCCTGTGACGAGGATAGAATCATTGTCGTGCATACTTGCAAGTATGCGTGTGTTAAGGGGTGATTTGAGGTTGGGGCTTTGTGCGGCGAGTTCAATGTTGCCCCAATAATTGTCGTTGATTCGCACACTGTCAATCGTGGTTTCTGTACTTAATTTTTCTAATTTAAATATATCTTCGCTGATAATGTGAGCATTCAACGTACCGTCAAATTTCGCATTCCGCAAATTTACAATATCATTCAACCAACTAATAGCGAGTTGGTTAAGGTCTAATTTCAAACCGCGTTCTCCAAAACTATTTAAGGTAATTTGTTCGTTTTTATGTTTTATTAAAATATTATTTGTTTTAATATAATTTTTACCCAAACGAATATAATTATCTCCCGAAACATCCCATTTTCTTTTAAATATATAAAAATCAGAAGGGAGAATACTTGCTTGAAAATAATCTTCTTCGGGGAAGATGACACCATTCACGTTGAGGTCTTTGACGACATCCTGAAAGCCCGCTGTTTTGACCTCAAAATTAAGCGTATCGCTCCGTAAATCACCTGTCACAAAAATAGGAGGAATCGCCACTGCCGAATCACCAATAACCAAACCGCTTGTTTCGAGTTTCAAATCGGCTGTACTGCCATTGGCGAGCAAATTGGTTTGTATAGAAAAAATATCTACCGTACCTACGCGAAAACGCGGTGTTTTTCCATTGATTGTCAGCAGGTTATCACGAGTGCTGAATCGTCCGGCGAGTTTTGTGTCTTCTACGATTTCGATGTCTTTTATCAAGAGGTCAATCAAGTCATTGCTTTCACGCACCATGAGACTAAACCTCAAATCTTGGTCGCGGATGTCCACAGTTTGCTCTACAAATTGGAATGAAGTATCCAGCGCAACCTTATTTTTGGGCATGAGTTTGGCACTTGAAATATTGAGGCGTTGGGCGTATTTCGGGTAGTTGATTTCGATGTATCGGGCAAAGGCGGCGGGGAGTTGAAGCACGTCAAACTCACCGCGTATTTTGGCATTTACAATTTCAGAATCTATGCTTAGAAGACGGTCATAACGACTTTTTATTTGGGAAGTAATGACGACGGTATCAGCGTGATATTTCTTATCATCTTTCTGAAAATCAAAACTATAGACGGAAGCCGTACCCACAAAATCGTCGATATTTGTACCCGAAAAATCGAATTTTATATCACCTTGTAATTTTATATCATGTTTGGATAGATTAAGATTTTTTAGTTTTAATTGGTCCACATCTGCCGTAAAATCAAAGACGGGAAGGCTATCTCGAAAATCTACCGTACCCGTAAATTTCATATCGACATCCTCCTCCTCTACCTGCAATTTTCCATCAAAAAATTTACCTGTAAGTCGTCCGTCTGTGCGTACATTTTTATATTCGTAACCTTTAAATGTGAAATTTTGAACGGTAGCATCAAGGTTGGCATCCACTGTTTTGAGGGTGACACCTCTGCCTTTGACCTTACCACTAAATCCGGTTTTACCAAATAAAGGATTACCCGACCAAGCTTCTAAGTCGAAGTCTGCTACACGCAAATTACCGGAATATTCAGCGTTTTCAAAGCCTTCTCTGAGGTTGATTTTCAAGTCGGATTGTACACGCCCCAAATCAGTTTTGAGTTTGCCGTCTGCCACAAAATCAAGGAGGAAACCCGTAAAGCGTCCGTTGAAATTAAGCCTACCGAGTTTGGCGAAATTTCGGGGTAATTTCCTGACATTGGCAAAGGCTTTTATTTCACTGACAGAGGTTTGCAGACGTTCTAATTTTACATCTAAAAAAGCATCATCGGGATTAGTGAGGTCGCGTGTACTGAAATTTCCGGCAAGTGATGTATTGTCACCAATTTGAATGGATATATCTTTGCCTTTCAGTCGATTAATCTTACCTTTGAACAGACCGTTTAATCGAATTTCTTTATCTATATTTCTATTTATAAATTTATTTTCTTTTAATTTAGGAATAAAGACGAGTAAGTCTTTCAGCGAAAAAAGGGCATCATCGAGTTGGGTATTGATGCTGACTTTATCGGGAAATTCGTTGAAGTCATCGAAGGAGCGAAATTTAAGGGAAAGTTCATTTCCAAGCCTGCTTTCGGGGGTGCGAAGGTCGAGATTGTTGAGTTGGATGCCACGCTCACTGATGCTTGCATGGGCAGTGAATTTTTTGAGTTCAAAACCACTTTTTTCGATAAAATTTAAACGATTGATATTCACATCAAAATTATTATTATCGTATATAAAATTATTTAAAATAATGTCAATATCACTGACGTATAAATGATTGAAATCTATCCCTTCTTCTTTACGTTCTTTCAAATTATTATCAAAATCAAAAAGTGCTTGATTGAGTTTGCCTTGATTGAGTTTGATGACCCATGATTTGGCTTGTTCTTTTTTCTTTTTTTCTTGTAATTTGACCGAACCTGTTTTGCCTTTGCGTAGTTGTACTTGTACATCTGAGAGGTCAAGATTGTTGAGGTCTAAGATACGCTTGGCAGGGTCGATGACATCAAAAGCTGCTTCACCTTTCGGCAAATTGACGCAGAGTGCTGTGCCTTTGAGTTCGTCATTGAGCTTGAATATGACATCATCCACATAGAGGTGATTGGCTTTGAGCAACCATGCTTTTTTATCATTAGCAGTACGAGTGGACGTAGAATCTGTGGTGTTTTGAGGGCTAAATAATTCGTCTAAAAAATCAATATTGAAGGCTGTAGTATCGGCAGCACGATGCAGATTAAATCTGGCTTTTTTTAATGTAATATCTTCTACAAAAAACTTTTTTTCACGAAAGAAAGTAAAGGCATTGATATTGACTTGGAGCAACTCGGCAAAGAGTAAAGTATCCTGCCGACGGTCTTCTACATAGAAATTTTCGAGCAATAATTTATCAAAAAAACGAATATCTATCGTGCCGACTTCGACTTTGGTATTGAGTTCGTCGGAAAGGTAGGTAGCCACCCTGTCCACCAATTTATTCTGAACGGAAGGTATGCGAATGGCAAAAGACAAACATACTAAAAGTAGTATGAATAAAATGCTTAGAACCAATAAAATAGAGAATAATCGTCGTCCCCAACTTTTCTTTTTCTTCGGCTGTTTGCCCTGCACCTTATCTGTATTATTTTGGTTATCTCTGCTAATAATTTTTTCTTTTATATGGGTGTATTGATAATTGGGTATTAGGGAATTAGGAAATTTGGAATCGGATATTTCCAAAGTTATCAGTATGTTTTATGAAATATTATAAAATAAAAAATTGATAAATTATTTACGAAAGTGAATCTAATTTCCCAATTTCCTGATTCCCAATTTTCCTAGCGTTTTTTGATAAAGGCTATTCATTTTCGCTATATGTTGCGTCTCCTTCTACTACCGGGGCGTTATTATTGACATTGCAATTGCAATTGAGTTGGGCACCGTCTTTGACCACCAATCGCTTGGTGTAAAATGTGCCTTTTACGGTCGCTCCATTATGAATATGTAAGGTCTCTCTGACACGCAATTCGCCTTCAAATTCGCCTTTGATACCAAAATTGCAAGTATCAACATTGCCTTTGATTTTAGCGGTCTCGCCCAATACGACTTTGGCATCGGAAGTAACATTGCCAATAATCGTACCGTCCAAGCGCAAATCACCGGGCATTTGTACGTCTCCTTCAATAATCGTTCCCTCCGCTATCACACTAATCCCCTCATTGGAAGCTGTTTTTTTCAAAAAACCACTAACTTCTCCTCTGCTGATTTTATTTTTTAGCATATTAAGTAGGTTTTGATTGTAGCAAAAGTGAATACCTTAATCAGCAAATATAAGGAAAACGTAGGGTTTTAGAGAATATTTGGTCGGATTTTTAATTTGACATTGAAATGAAGGAAGAAGTCGGTCAATTAGAACAATCTGTTTTTCAGCAATAAAAGCAAAGCTATAAATGCAATGGCAATGACTATCCACCAAAAATTAAAATTGCAAGTATGAGTCTACCCTAAAAAAAGCGAGTTCTTTGAAATATCCGAATAAAATTTTGTAAAAATCTGTTTGAGTTGTTTCGGTTTAGGCTTTGTGTTGTGTTGTGGATGTTGCTGTGTTGGGTTGTGGTCGAACAGAGCGGCGAT
>CALIZI010000103.1 GCA_938028705.1 uncultured Saprospiraceae bacterium
TAATGGATATGATATTTGTATTGGTTATATAGATACAGACCAAGATGGTATTGGAGATGCGGGTGAAGACCCAACGGGTATCATGATGACCGTAGCGGATGGTTTGGCAACTTCTACGGCACAAGCACCTATCAATGACGGCGTATTCTTCTTTGATGCTGACGGTGATGGTGTTACGGATGCAGTAGGATATTGCTATACTGTATTATATGATAATCCGACTTGTGATCCGGAGCCTTACACGCCACTTGTTACTATGACTTGTGCTGATGGTACTCCGGGAATGCTACTGGGTGGAACGCCTATAACAGATTTTGATATTTTAGCGAACACATTTGGTATTCCGGGGGGCACAGCGATTTATCCGCCTTTGGTGGGCGTTATTACCGCTCCTGTTTGTCCTATGTTGCCTGACGGTAGTGATGCCGTAGCTGGTAATGTAGAGGTCTTTGTAGCTGATGCAGCGGGTGATCCTACAGCTACTTCTTGTCTTGTGGTTCCCGGACCGGCACCTGCTTGCGATTCTGATAATACGGCAGATCCGGCAGCGAATGCTGTTCCTGTACAATGGAATCCAACCAACGACCCGCTTTTCACTGCATTAGCCGGACCCGACTCTTACTCTTGTGGATTGAATGCTACGGCTGATCTGAGTATTGCTTGTCCTATTTGTGAACCAACTGCTTGTACCGTAATGCTCACAGCACCTCCGGCTGCTACGGGCTGCGACCCCAACGATGGTGTGGGCTTCCCTGCACCGCTTGACTTAGCAGCTTGTATGGGTGCTGACGGACCGGTAGGAACAGGACTTGTATATGATATTTATCTTTATGCACCGGGAGGCGTAGTAGCGGAAGCTCCTGTGGGTTATGAAAATACACCTATTCCTGCTGCTGCCGAATATCCTGACCCCTTTGCTGACGGTAACTTAGTGGACTTCGGGGCAGTAGATTTAACTTGTGCAGATGCAGTAGGAACTATCGGTTTATTAAACCCAACCTGTGATGATGCTGTATTCACTTTCATCTATGTTCCATTTGACTATGCTTTGGATACTGACGGTGACTTGGTAGCTGAATATCCTCAAGACTGCCAGCCGGTACGTGTAGATTACACAGTAAGTCCTACATTGACTGCTATGATTGACGCAGATAATTCAGCCACTTGTGGTACTGTGACAGCATCTCTCTATGATGCAGGTGGTGTCATGTGTGCAGGAACTGAAATGACTGTGAGTTGTACTAATGACGGTGATCCTACAGACATTACCTTAACTGATAATGGTTGTGGTCCTTACACGATATCAGGAGGTGCATGTGCAGGTTGTGTTGTCGTTTGTGAAGATGAAATTTCTGGAATGGTAGTTCCACCAGCAGGATGCGATGTATCAGGCATTACAGTTACTATATATGATAGTGCCGGTAATGTAGTTACGACTTTAACTACTGACGCAAGTGGTGTTTACGATTCTACTCCTGCTGTATATCCTTGTGGAGATTACACTGCCGAGTTGACAGCGAATCTTCCAGCTTGTTATACAGACGCTAATGGAGAAACCGGACCAAAACCATTTACAATTGATGATGACCCAGACAATAACGATACAGACGGAACAGATTTTGAGCCTGCGCCACTTGTATGTTCTATCTCCGCAACCGTTACATCTATGTGCGAAGATACAAATGGTACACCAGAGGATGGTTCAGATGATATCACGACATACACTATAACAGTTACAGGTACTGACACAGGTGCAGGATTTACAGCTTCTGTAGCTCCTGATACAGGTACTTTGACTTATGGTACACCACTTACTTATACCGTAATAGGTGAAGGAGGCCTTAGTGTTACCTTTACTGATGATACAGATATTACTTGTACGACCTCTGTCAATCAATCTAGCGGTTGTGCTGTTGTCGAAAACATCCCAACCGTAGGCGAGTGGGGCTTAATCATACTTGGTCTATTGATGTCTATCACCGCTGTCGTAGGTATTCGTCAGCGCAGAGAAGAAGAAGCTACTGCTTAATATAAAGATGAATTAGAATGATAAATTAAATTTTCATTCTTTTGAAAATAAAAAGGCGTGTCATGTTATGGCACGTCTTTTTTTGTACCTTGTGGGTCAAGATTTTCCTTTATCTTTACACTTATGAAAAAACTACCGATAGGGCTGCAAAATTTTAAAGAAATCATCGAACGCGGATATTTGTACGTAGATAAAACACGGCAAGTATTTGATTTGATTGATAGGGGGAAGCTATACTTCTTCTCGCGTCCGCGTCGCTTTGGCAAGTCATTGACCATAACAACGCTGCGCTGTATCTTTGAAGGGAGAAAAGAGTTATTTAAAGGCTTATATATTGCTGAAAAGACAGATTATGATTGGGAGAAACATCCTGTTTTGAAATTTAACTTTGCCGTTTACGGGCGTGAGTATGAGCATGAGGAACTGCGAGGAATGATTCGTCGTGAACTTCAAAGATACGGTCAGGAATTTGGTGTAGAGCTACCCGATGCACCGATTTCAGAACAATTCAGGGTCTTGATTCAACAAATTTCACAAAAACACAACTCCGTTGTAGTATTGGTAGATGAGTACGACAAACCCATCATTGATTTTCTGACCGAGCCTCAAAAAGCGGCTGCCAACCGAGCCATCCTGAGAGCGTTTTTCTCTCCCTTGAAAGATTTGGAGTCGGACGAAGATTTACGCTTTCTGTTTATCACAGGTGTTTCCAAATTCAGCAAAGTCAGCCTGTTTTCGGATTTGAATAATCTAAAAGATTTGACGATGAAAGAAAGTAGCTCCGATTTGGTGGGTATTACGCAAGATGAATTGTTGACACATTTTAGCGAACACATCAGCCTTGCCGCCCAACGACATGAGATATCAGAGGAGGAACTCCTCCAAGACGTAAAATCTTGGTACAACGGTTATTCTTACGATGGTGTCACTACGCTGTATAATCCGTTTTCCCTACTTAGTTTTTTTGATGAATTTCGATTTCGCAACTATTGGTTTGCCACCGGCACGCCTACTTTTTTGGTAGAAACGATTCGGGATAGACGTATCAACCCACAGGACTTGGAAGAAGTGGAAGTAGAGGGCATATTCTTTGAAAAATTTACGCTCGAAGCCCTCGACATACCGGGGCTACTCTTTCAGACGGGCTACCTGACCATCAAGCGAGTAGAATATCAAAGGAGCCTGACGAATTACTTTTTGGGCTATCCCAACAGAGAAGTATATAGAGCATTTACGCATAATCTGATAGAGGCATTCACCTATAAAACAGATTCTATTGTCAGTGGCGCACTTTCCAAGATGAGGCGAGGATTCAAACAAGGTAATATTGAGCTATTTGTCAAACAACTGGACATCCTTCTCGCTGATATTTCCTATCATTTGCACCCAAAAAATAAATCGGAAGAAGCCGCCTTTAAAATGTGGGAAGGTTATTTTCATACGATAATTTACCTCATTACGAGTTTTATTGGTTTGTATGTTGAATGTGAAATCACCAAACACAAAGGACGCTTAGATTTGATGGTAGAAACCGATGATTTTCTGTATCTGATGGAATTCAAATTAGACAAACCTACTGAGAATGCTATCCAACAAATCAAGGATAGAGATTACCTCAAATCTTACATCAATTCGCCCAAAACCATACACCTCGTTGGCATTGGCTTTTCCCAATCAGAACGCAATGTAGCCAATTAGGCATCTGAAATATGGGAACGATAGTACTGAAACTCCGAGCCAACCCTAGGCGAGTGGGGCTTAATCATACTCGGTCTGTTGATGTGTAGTACGTTTACTTATCATAATAACCTAAATTTCAAACCTTTCAGAAATGAAAACAACACAAGTAGCTGTAAATTTTTAGTTATTTTATTTTTTTATTCGGTAAATATTTACTTAATTTGAGCGACGAAAAGATAATACCTCATCATTGATACCCAATATTTCTCTCAAAAAAGCATAAATGAACTTTTTATAATTCATTTATGCCCCTTCCTTTCTTGCTATACAATATTATTAACGATATAATAATATATCTATTTTTTAAATTATAAATACTTGATTGTGAAAACTCTCAACTAAGAGTGACTTCTTCTCCAAAGCGTTGAACTCCCGTCAAAGATGATTTATGGATTCAAATCTATAAACTTCATTTGCACTTACATTCAGCTTTGTTTGAAGAAAATCTTACTATGAATGAAATTCAAAATACGCAATAACATTTTACTACATGCTTATTGAGATACAAGAATTTTATAAACCTAAGTGTCAAGTATTTAAAGAGAATTTTTTTCCATGAAAAGAATCAAATGTTTATCCGTAGTTATGGTGGCTATGGTATTTTTTGCGGTTTCAGCAAACGCTCAAAGTGCTAAAGAAGAACGCAGACAAGCCTTGGCAGAAAAGCTAAAGACGCACAAAACACTTGAGGCTAGACCCATACAAGCCAAAACAGCCACCACCGAACAAACAACGGTGAAAGTGCGTCCTTCCGGTAAATCAAGTGTAAAGGGAGAACGCAAAGAACGGCCTAATGCGACGAAAAAGATTGAGCCGATTAGCGTCAATGCAACGAAAAAATCGGGCATAAAAGTTAAAGAACGCCCTGCTTACGACTTTTCAGCCAACAAACAACAGCGCAAGGCAAAACACGCTGCTCGAACTTCTAAGATTAAGTTTGACCGAAATGCCATACAACAAAAAATCAAGGCACGTAAATCAAATCAATAACTAAAGTCAATTTGAAATCATGAAAATTAAAAAATATATCAATGATGCCCAATCAAGTGGAATAGCCTCCAAACTACTTTCGTATTCGGCTATGGCGGCAGCTTTTGTTGCCAGCGGACCAGATGCAAACGCACAATGTGCAGGCGAAACCGCAACACCCGGCGCGCCTGTAGGATTGGATATTGACGGTGACGGTACTGATGATGTACAGATTTTTGGTGGCTCATATTTTACCCAAATAGGTTCCGGTACAGCTCAAGTACCTGTGGGAACAATACCTCTGGGAACATTTCCTATTGCTTATGCTTATGCCTCTGCATCTATCTCGCAGCAGTCTTTCTCCGGCTTTCCTTACTATGGTTGTTCGCTCTTTAGTTTCGGTTACGGTGCATTTGCAGGTCCTCCTACACTTGTTGTCGGTCCTGTTGTTGCCACAGCCACAGCCGCTGCAAGTGCTATGGTCAGTTATATCAATGTATTCACTAATTTCTACTATGCCACTTCTTTATCAGTCAATTATTGTTTCGCTACCGCTTTAGGTGCTAACCAGATAGTTGGTTTATCGGCAACAGGCACAGGTGTATGTGGAGTAATTGATTCATCGCCGGGTGTGGCTGGTGCCGGCACTTCTTTATTTGTAGGCTCCAATTATCTAGTAGCCACAGCTTATGCCGCACAAGTTGTTGGTGGTGTCCGCTATGACTTCCCAACGACTACCGTCACAGCCATGACTACGGCATTAACTACCATTAGTGGTATTACCTGTACCACCAGTACTGCAAGTGTATATGGCGGTTATTTTGTGGCTGGTCCGCAGCTTTACTTATCCACAGTTGCCACTGCCACTGTGCCACCTCAACCTGATGTAACTTTACCGGGTCCTTACTTACTTGCCGGACCTTATTATGGCTCAAATATAGTAGCTACCGGTGCTACGAATCCTGTAACAGCAGTTGCAGTTCAGTTCTTAGGTCCTGATTTAGATGGTGACGGTGCACAAGATACCTATAATGGTTGGGTTACTTTGATGTGCAATGGTGACGGTACAATTACTTGTACGGGAAGCGGTTATCAGGAGTGTTCTATTGAAAATGCCATTTTACAAACTAACTCTACGGCTGCTGATGCTTGTATCAATGTAGGTGAAGCTACCAATGAAAGTCCAAACTGTAGTACCGATCCGATGGTTTGTGAGATTGATGCCACAGCATCAAATATCATGTGCGATCCGGGAGCCACGCCCGAAGATGGTGCTGATGATATGGTGACATTCGAGATTACAGTATTGGATACAGGTGGTGGCGGTACTACATGGTCGGACGACCAAGGAAATACCGGACAAGCCTACGGAACTGCTGTTATGTACGGACCCTTCCCTGCGGGAGGTAGTCAATCCGTAGTTATTACTGACGATGGAGACCCAAGTTGTACTCAGACAGTGACGGTTCAGTTGAACGATTGTACCTCTGTGGAAAATATACCGACAGTAGGCGAGTGGGGCTTAATCATACTCGGTCTGTTGATGTCTATTACGGCAGTAGTAGGTATTCGTCAGCGCAGAGAAGAAGAAGTAGCTGCTTAATAATAGAAAATGAAGAATGGAAAATTGATAATTTTCTTTCTTTGATAATACAAGGCGTTCCTCTCGGCTTAGCCGAGACGGAACGCCTTTTTTATTCCGTACAGGCGGTTTCAACCAACCTGTGCGATTAAAATGAGTTGAGACTTGCAAATCAACTTTTTGCGATAAAGGTACGTTAGTACCGACCCTGTTTGTAGTAAAATAATCCCCAAAACCTCCTAAGCTCCGTAGGAGCGGCACTGTTTGTACATTTAAC
>CALIZI010000104.1 GCA_938028705.1 uncultured Saprospiraceae bacterium
CTTTAGCTGTCAAGTGTGCTTTTAATATAATATTTTATCAACTTAAAAACAATTTTTTATGAAATATTGCCACCCACTTGACAGCTAAAGCAGTCATTACGGAGTCTCTTGCCAATCTTAGCTTTTTTTGATTTTATATTATGATTTCACTTATGTGTGTCACACTCATCTTATAAAAAATAATTGGTGTAATTCATTTATTTAGGTACCCTCGAAGAAACACCATTATTATTAAGCCAAAATGCTTTATCTTGTCCGTTTACATCACCATTCAAATTAAAATCCGGTGATGTGTAGTAGTCAAACAAACCATTATTCAAATCCCAAGGAATCTTATCCGAGCCTTGTATATCGTAACTTGGAAAATCAGATTGGTCGGCATCTCCTGCGAACATCGCCCATTTGCCGGATGCTAGTTGTTTTTGACCTGCACCTGTTCCACCGCCATCGTAGCTTTCTGCTAATGTAAAATCGTAAGTCAAAGCATTGTCTATAATCGAAATAGCTTGCGGAGTCATCACCCCAACATGGTTGCGATGTTCGATAACAATATACATAGAATTAACATTCGTCGGCAAAGAGAAGGCTTCAGGAATTTGTACTGTACCGTCTTTGAGCAATAAGGCAGCCGTCATTCCAATTTCAGTATTTTTCTCAATACTTGTTCTAAAAGAAACTAATAACCAATCAACTACATCCGACGAATAATCGGCATCCGTCCATGTTTCGCCCTCTGTACCCATGTAATCCCAAGGTTCGCGGTCATAGGGTTGACCTGCGGGGGTAGGCGTAGCCAGTGAACTGACAGGCGTTTGTCCGGGCAATAAACGGCGGTCGGTATTGAGGATGGTCGTCATCTCGTTTTGACCGTCGAGATAGGTTCCTTCAAGCAGTACTTTGATGTCAAAATCTATACGTCCGTCGAAAGTAACTGTGATGTCGCCTTCAGTTTTGAGTGCTTCTACGTTATTTACGTTATCTCTCGCAATAGTGAAAAACTCGTAAGTGTAGCCGGGTTCGCCTTCAAACATATAGCTGTTGACGGGTATTTCACCATCAAGAAATTCAAAATCACCACCATTGACAGCGTAGTATATATTATAATCCTGAATACCTACTCCTCCTGTGTCGTCCTGCCCTGTCCATGTCAGTTCAACAGGACCGCTTACATTACCCGCCGGAGTATTGATTGCACTTGTAGGCGCAACGGCATCAATATAATTGACCCAAGTATTGGTAATGACAGGTTCATTGATGTCGAATACAATATCGGCTTGTGCTTGTATGCTGTCGCCTGTCTGTACGGTAGATTTCGGAAAAATAGTATAGGTAACAAAGCCTTCACCAATGCCCAAAGAATCATTGACGGGCAATACACCAAGCAGCGGGTCGTAAGGAGATAATCCGGTGCTTCTATCAATGGCGCGGAATATCCAAAATACTTCATTATTGACAATATCCAAACCTGCCGTTACTTGTACGTCCACGCCCAGTTCTTCGGTGGTGCGTAAAGTAGTAGTATAATTGGCGCGATTCGGAGGTACGGCAAATTCCTGATTAGCAAAACCAAAGTCTCCAAGTCTGAAGGTCAATGGGTCAACATTGGGGTCGAGTGGCTGTCGTATTGTGACCGTTTGAGCGGGTGCATTTGCAAATATAGGGTCGTTTTCACAGAAAATAGTGTAAGGCAAGGGCTGAGTGGCGGATACCCAGTTGAGGCTGTCAAGGTCGTAGTACCCTGCCGGTCCGACTATTTCGTTAGGGTCGCAGGATTTGACTACAGCGTGGCAGTAACCCTGGTAAGCACAGTTTAGAACTCCGGCGCAACTTAATAAGGTGAGTGCTGCTGCTCCTAAGGTAGCTGCAGTTCCTGCAATAGAAAGACCACAACCAATAACCTCTAAAGCGCAATCTCCAGCACTTGGTGCGCCTACATCCTCACCAAAACAAGTACTAGCATTCTTTGCCGTCTGATAAGTGGTATTAGCTTTGTCGTATGCATATTCAGCAACATCAGTATTTGTTGCTGCTGATTGAGCAAACTTTGCTGTTGAAGCACCGAAAGAAACAACTCCTGCAACTGTTGCTGCACAGTTAACTTTATTTCTGGTTTTTTGATCACAAATACCCGATCCTCCACTCGCACCACACGGAATACTCTCCGGCTCCGTATTTTTTTCCTCCTCTTGTTCACCGTCTTCCGGTTGGGGGTCATCGGGAAAATTGGGTGTGGAAGGTTGAGTACCTCCACTGCCTGGTTGGCTGCTTGGTCCCGGCTGTCCGGGTGGCGGTAGTGGTTGATACTCAGGAATATCATCCTGCGGATTACCGCCAGGATCATTGTTACCCGGATCGTCTTTAACTTCAGTATCCCCGTCCGGGTCTGTGGTAGTGGTGGTAGTGGACGAAGTGCCATCATCATTTGTATTCGTTGTGATGTCAGTTGTCGTACCATTGCCGGTTGTGGTGTCTGTATTTGTATCAATTACAGTGGGAGGCGTATTTGGATTCGCAGATTCATCTATACCATCAGGCGTAATCACTGCGTAAGTAGGTATCTGTACACCACCATCACCACCGTCACCGCCCATACCGCCGTATCCTGCTGTACCTCCGGCACAATCGCCACCAAGTCCACCTGCTCCGCCGATTCCGCCTGCTGCACCTGCGCCGCCTTTTCCACCTTTTCCTCCTCTTCCACCGATTCCGGCAACAGGATTAACTTGAGTGGGGTCGCAGTCGCCACCTTGTCCACCGGGTCCGCCTTGTCCACCCGGCTGACCGGGAAGTCCGTCACCGCCACGTCCGCCTTCACCACCGCGTCCGGGTGGTATAGCTCCGAGTCCGGGTCCGCCTTTTCCACCGGGAGAACCCATTTCGCCGAATGTGCCGGGTGCGCCGGGAACACCGTCTTCGCCCGGACCGGGTTGGTAGGCAGTATAACATAATAATAAGGTATCGGGTAAAGTACCTGTTGTTTTGAGTGAGAATGTTCCATCGTAAATAGGATTAAAACTTACGAAGTCGGAAATATCTATATTCGCCGCATTTTCATCAAATCCTGTGATGCCCTGATTGGCGATGATTACTGCCCAGTTTTTATTGACTGCCGGATACCAACCACTTAAAATTCCTTTCCAATTATTATTATCTAAGGAAGCCATTTTGAGCGTAAAAGGATTGGCAGGTGTAGCGGTAAAATTAACTGTTCCTGTCGCGCGGATTAAGTCCCATCCGGGGTCTTGCCCTGCTGCTCCTGCGTATTTATTGATTTCCCATAGGTAGTCTTCGCCTGATGCAAATGTGATATTATTGACTTCGCTTGTACCCGGACTATCTCCCGGACTATGAGCATAATCTGCGGGGTCATAAATCATTCCCCAACCGTCAAGGCAAGATTCACATTCCAAATCAACACCTATGGTGTCATTGGCAGTTATTTTACCAATATCTATCAATATATCAATAATCGCAGATCTCCATTCTTCTTTATCCAATGCGTCTTCCGGTATTTCATATTCGTCTTTTTGAGCATATAAAATTTGTCTTCTCGCTTCATTATCGGTAATTTCTTGTTGGATATATTGCTCTCGGCTATATCCATTAAAATCTATATCAACGGAAAAAGTCGCATAAGCAAATCCTGCGAATTGTATTTTTACAACGGCTTCTTGACCGGGCGTGAGGTCTCTGACTGTAAATGGAAATACCATAGCTCCACCGTCTTGTACAAAGTAATCTCTAAACGAAGGATTTTCTATATGGGCAGCATGGGCAATAACATTATTTGAATAGTTAAATTTTACGGCTCGCCCAGGAAGATTCCATGCTATTTCAGTAGGAATAAAATCAATATTGATATTACCTGTATTGACGATTCGATATTCGTAGGTGGCTGATTTGCCTATTCTAATGACATTGGGTCCGCCTTCATACAAACCGACGAGGTAATTGGTTGGTGCTTCTACTTTAAAGGCATCGGGCAAAATGACTTTCGCACCATTCGGATTGACGGCAACTAAATCGTATTCTCCTTCGGGAACATTCGTCAAATCCCAAAAGACACGCAATTCCATACTGCTAATCATTTGCTGTACTGTACCTGTAACTAAGGTCGTTCCATTGTCTTCCAAACTTATCTGTACACCGTCTCTAAAACCTGCGCCTGTAACTGTGGCGGTGACTTCGCCTTGTCCACCGTAATCGGGTGTAGTGCCGAGCAAGGTAAATGGCAATGCGCGCACCAAGAGGTCGATGTTTTGAGGTGCGAGCAGACTGGTTTGTGTTTGTACTAATATGTAATATGTACCTGCTTGTGTGCCGGGAATCAAGAGGGTCGGGTCAGTCACGCCACCATCTGTACTATGCTCGGCATTATTGGGTTCGGGTACATTCTCGAAGGAAACAAAAATTTCATTTACACCGATTTCTTCATTGCTACTCAAATTAATAATCATATCCAAATCTGCTCCAACCGTTACTTGATAGTACAGATAATCGCCGTAATCCAAGGTCGTACTTTCGACTACGTCCACTGTTATTGGTGGTACTGCAACATCCACGATATTTCCTGTATTTAAATTATTAGTGAGGTCGCTTTCGTTGACTGTTCCGGTAGCATTTGTTCGCATTATACCATAATAATCGCCTGGATTGATACCGATAATTCTACCCGTTAGGCTTCTGTTGAGTGTGTCGCCGGGAGGTAGTTCGATGTATTCTGTATTGGATTCTATTAGAAAATCTATACTGCCGTCAAATTCAGTATCAATGGACAAATAGCCGTTATCTTGCAGATTACCAATGGCAATATTGTTGTCAATATTTTGTAATGTATAATCCAAAGTTAGCTCTTGTCCCAAGATTTGATTTGCAGGAAGATTCATTGCCGTAATAATCAAATCAGATTGTGGTGCAGGTGCTATTGAGACAGGAATGGAGTAATAGTTATTATCTTCCTGACTTCCTTCATATAGGTCATTATTAAAATCTGTAATGACACCGATATAATAATTTCCTGATAAATAATATGGCACAATCACATCGTCACTTTGTGTATAACTGTCATTTACCGCGATTATATCTTGTTTGCTAAAAGTCGCTAATGATACCCTATTGGTAGATAGGTCAGGCGAAGAACTGATATAAAGTTTATCTATCCATTGTTCGTAATCAGAGGTCGGACCTGTTCCCTCATTAATGATTTCAAAACTGTAAGCAATTTGTTCGCCGGCATAAAAACTTGTGGGAATAGTAAAATTCGCTACGGTCAAATCTGCGGGTGGCGAAAGAGTAATCGCTATGGCTTGATTCGCTGTATTATTCGTCAAATCAGTTTCATTAGAAGCATCGACTTTTCGTAAAATAAGGTAATACGTTCCACTCAAACCATTTGGAATAAAAATATCGGCTGTGCGTGAATAGTTATCACCCGCAGCAAGTGATATTCCGGCGCGTTGGAATAATCTTGTGTCTCCCGTATCATATACATTATCTGTTGAAATATATACATAATCGATTGTCCTGTTTGAAACGGGGTCAGGTCCGTTATTTTCTATCTCAAAAGATATACTAATGGCTTCCCCTGAATTAGCGGTGGCAGGAACAGTAAAATCTGTAATTAAAATATCTGAAAAAGTCGGCGGTGAAGGTAAAATAGTCAAAGTGCCAAAGCTGCTTCCGCCATTGATATTATTATTTTCATTTAAATGTTCATATACTCTATCATCAGAATCCGTTTTACCAAAAATATAATAAGTTCCGGGTGATGCACTTGCAGAAAGATTGGCAGTTTGTATGTAGTTTGCACCTGATGTAAGGTTGTTTGGATTGTTGGATTGTCCGATATAAATCGCATCATCTTCATCAAATGTAGCGGATTCACTCAGGTAAATTCTATCTCTCCAACTTCCTGTTGCCTCGCCTGTTCCGATGTTATTTACCGTCCATTCAAAAGACATATTTTGGTAGCGAGCAACGGTATCAGGAAAACTAATATTACTCATCACCAAATCGGGTGGTGAGGTCAAGCTGATTTGTACGGGATTTGTGCTACGTAATGTATTATTATTATCATTCAGATATTCAAATACTTGTTCATTCGCGTCCGTATGTACATACACATAATACGTACCACTCATGCCATTGGGAATATTAAAGGTGGTTTCTCCCATATAGACATTGCCGGAGGTGAGTTCACCTGCATGTGAATGTCCTTTAGTCGCCAACAATATTGCGGTAGAATCAAAAACGGCAGAAGTAGAAAAATACACCTTATCTGACCAGTAATTTTCGGAAGGTGGATTGGGTCCGGCATTAGTAGTGACCCAATTGAGTGAAAAGGATTCACCGGAATTAGCCTGCGTAGGTGCATTCATCGTCATCACCTGTAAATCCGGCGGTACGGTCAGCGTGATATTGACGAGATTTGGTGCGGTAGCTACGTTATTATTTTCATATACATATTCAAAAATATCGTTTCCACCGTCTGTTTTGACGCTCAAATAATATTCTCCAAAATAAGAAAAAGGTACTTGAAATTGAACGGTTCGGGAGTAAGTGCTGTCTATAAACAGTGTTTCGGAAATCGGTTCCATTGCCAAAGCCGAAGCTCCTACAACTTCAGGGGTTTCGGTGAGGTAAACGTGGTCTTCCCAAGTTTGATTTTGTAAACCTGCTTCTCCTTCGTTTTCTACCGAATATGTTACCGAAATCACATCACCGCCGAAGGCTGCTGTTGTTCCACCTACGCTAAGGATTCTCAAGTCAGCCGCAGGTGGTGGCAGCAAGGAAAAGTCATCGTAAATATAGTTATTATACTCATTCAGTTCTTCTATATTACTACCTGTATAGCCACGAATACCATAGGGTACGGCACATTGCTCGTAATTACCACAACGAGCATCTCTATTATCCGTAATAATGAATAAATAAAACACGCCGGTCAAGCCGGGTGGAAGGGTGACGACCTGTTCTTGTACGTAACTTTCTCCGGGATTGAGGAAGGTAATATTACTGTAAGCTCCAAGCAATATATCACCTCTCAAATCAAGGTCGGTGGAGAGATAGACTCTATCTGTCCATTGTGTACCTTCCGTGCCATGCGTGCCGTCGTTGGTGACTTCCCATGAAATTTCCATCGTATTTTCGGCAAAAGCACTGGACGGAAAATCGTGCATACTAACTACCAAATCAGGTTTTCCTTTCGTAGTAAATGTTTGAATAGGACCTGCTGTTTCAAAGCAAGAATTTTTGGATATAACTTGCCAATTATAGGTTTCGAGCGGTTGTAAATTACTGTAATTTACATTAATAAAAGTTCTATCGGCATAGGTTGGACTGGCGGGTTTTGCGTCTCCGTTTTTCCAAATATAAATATCGTAGTGAGAAGCATTTGCCGGAGGCGACCAGCTCAATGCTACGGGAATAGTATTGCTCAAACTTGCATCGAGTGGCGATAAATTACCTACGGTATCGGGGGGCATCGCAGGAATGACTTCGACGGCAATAGTATCGTAATACACGCAGCCCGAAGTGCTTGTTCCTGCTACGGTATAGACTGTACTGGCAGAAGGCGTGACTTGAATAGAAGTCGTCGTTGCGCCTGTGGACCATGAAGCTGTTGCTGCGTTTGTAACCTCTAAAGATACTGCATCGCCTATACAAAGTACCGTTCCGGGCGAAGCGATCAATTCGGGTAGCGGAGGGGCAGTTACAGGTACTTCATTGGAGCGGGTGGTGCAGCCATTTGCGCCAGTATGTTCGACATAGTAGATGCCTGTTTGACCGACGGTAATTGTTGCTGTTGTTTCGCCCGTTGACCATGTAATATTATTGGTAATCGAACTGGTCAAATCAAGCGTATTGCCTTCGCAAAGTGTGGTATTGCCCTGTGTAGTAATAAAGGGTTTGGCTGGTCCCGGTAGTACATCAACTTGTACTTGTGCGCTTTGTGTACAAGCATTTTCATTGATATTGGTTACGGTGTATGTAGTTGATACGGGAGGATTTACAAATATTTCATCACCATTTGTACCGTTACTCCATTCAAATGTACCTAAACCACCTACTCTCAAAAAGATGCCTTCCCCTTCGCACATCGTATAGTTGGGCGTGACTGCCATAGCTACTTGAACGGGATAGCTGTTGACTTCGACGGATACGGTGTCATTTTGTACCAATTCGTCATTGGTCAGTAAGGTATATGCTATGATTTGATAGCTGGTATCTGCGCTCAAATCAACGGGGGTATTGAAGGTATAATCCAAGGTTTCTCCCGGTTGCAAAACGCTTGCAATGGTCTCTGTGACCGCCGGATTATCATCTATCTGATAAGCTACCTCAAAGCCCGATTGAGCCTCACTACCAAAGTTTTTTACTTGGATAATAAATTCACTATCAGAGGGTAAATTGCAATCGGAAAGAGGACTGATAATTTCCGTTAGACCAATATTATTCATCAAACTGGTGAACTCATCCGCGCCAATATCGGGGCTAATCGGATTGCGAAAATCGCCGTCAATATCTTCGGGCAGACCAGCAACGGGTGTGCCTTGTTCGCTGAGAAATTGTTGGTTGATGTGGAGGTCCTCATTGGTATTAAATTCGGGGTCGTGATTGAAGGAATTGGCATCGAAGCCACTGCCTGATTGCCAACTCGCAAGGGTGGTACGGTTGCCCATGATATAGCCGACCTTTCCGCCGGGTGCGTAAAAATTATTATAATCTGATTCGCTAATGTCGTCCGTTCCATTGGCATAAATGGCGTAACCGCCGCCTGTATTTGCGAAGATATTATTTTTAATTTTATGATTAGAACCACTTACATTGAAAGCGCGTCCGGCGATGGGTTCGCTTGACGTATTGAGGATATTATTGTGAAAAATATCAATATAGTTGCCACTAAGTTGCATCCCATAAGTGGTACTCGTACCGCCCATTGAGATGAAATTATTACCGATGAGTCCGTGTACACTTTCGCTTGCACTACCTGTACTTATATCGATTCCATAAGTCGCATCATTGAGTGTCAATGTATTGCCAATAACTTGAAAAGCATCCCGTGTACTAATCAAATATATTCCCTGACTCATACTTCCGGTGTTGATAATTTCATTCGAGCGAATGACCGGAGACACATAATATCGTATGCGAATAGCTGCGGTCGATTGTTCAGAAAATAGATTATTTTCAATTAATAAATTCATAGAATTTTCATAAGCATTATCATAAAAACCATACGAACCACCCTCAAATTGATTATCGGTTATTTGTAAATTATCCACAAAATCATTTACACGAATATGCATATATGTACTCGTAAAATGACAATTATTAATATTCACATTTTCATTTTCACCGGATAATAATACACAATAACTATTACTATGATTTTGCTCAAAAGCCAAATGACGAAATTCGATATGGTCGGTGCTATCCAGTTGAATAATTGCATTAGAACCGATTGCTAATTCATTCGTTATCGTGACGCTTGTGCTGTCTTGATTTTCGGATTGAAAAATAATGCGGTCATTGGCAGATGCACCGGGAATTTCGTTGATTTCAACATTTTCAGAGTAAGTACCCTCTTGGATATTAAAGGTGACATCACCGACGACTCCACCGCGTTCGAGGGCTTCTACGGCTTGTGCAATCGTCTGAAAATCAGCATTATTGGCACCAATTGTATAAATGCCTGCGAGTGCAGCATACATGTCATTTACTTCTAGGGTATCATTAAGATTATAGCTATCTGCCACGCCGTTGGGTTGACTGACCCATATTTTTAAATCATAGGGAATCGCTACATCAAATTGATATGAACCTGAATATACTTCACCGACTTCACCCGTATTGATATTGCCTGTCCAGTTGAACTGACGGATTGAATCCGCGTTTATAGACCAATTGACTATGGCAGAAGTAAGGGGTGTCGTAAAATTATTAGCGACATTGAGAATAATGTCATTAGGTCCTTGTGGGAAAGGTGGTGTAGGCGAAATCAGGTTGACGATACCAATGTCATCAAAGGCAGTCGGCGACTCGTCCGCACCCAAGTATGGCGAGAGTGGACTGCGCTCATCTCCCTCTATATCTTCCGTGACGGTAGGAATCGGAATACCAACGGCTAAGGCGATATTGTTGGTACTCAAATTATCCGGTGATTGGAATAGCGGGTCAATGGAAATGGAATTGGCATCTTGCTCTGTGGTAAATTCCCAATTGGTGAGGTCGATGACATTTGCGTTGTTCCAATTTCCAAGCGTTGCGCCTGTGGTATGGTAGTCGTTATAATCCTGCACCAAATCCGTAGTCGGATAGCCCTGAACTGCCCAGCCACCGCCTTGATGTGAGAAGATATTATTACGAATATCGGTATTTTCACTATATCTGTGGTAGAGTGCTTTATGATTTCCTGTACTTGTTGTGAGTACGCTGTTAAAATAGACATTCGTATTGTCCACATCATACATATATAGTCCATCGCCTTGTGCGGAAATCATATTATTGATTACTGTCGAGCGTTGGGTCGTATTTCCAATATCATATACGTATAAGCCTGCACTTGTATTATGGGTATATACTTTGTTGTTTTCGATGCGCGTGTTCGGCGAGTTGCGGGCATATATACCTGCGCGATTTACATCAACTGTATTGCCAATAATCTCAAATGTATTGCCAATAAAACGTCCGTGAATACCCGAACTACCATTCGGATTATTCATTTCATTATTGTGAACAATCACACTATCGACATCGTAACAATAAATATCATAATTGGTGCTTGTGTGGGTATTATTAAAAACATTGCTTGAAATAATAATATTATCTACAATATTACTGTATAAATAAATTCCATCACGAGTATTATTAAATTTATTATTAGTAAAACGCCAATTTGTACCATCTCCATTATAATAATTATAAATAGCGGAGGCATTATTTCCATTAAAAATACAATTGGAAATCTCGACATTATTTATGCCATTTGCCAATCTCAAAATAATATTATAATTACCGCCAAGTGGTTCAAAGGTGAGGTATTCAAAGCGAATATTGTCTGTACCATTTAATTTTCCAACATAATAATCATTGCCATTATACGATGAATTGTATTGAATAATGACATCGGCTGCATTGCCCGTTTCGGCAGCAAACGTCACGACATTTACTGCCGAACTACCTATAATTTCTTCTAATAATAATCTTTCTTCATACGTACCGCTACGCATTAGCATACGCACCGAATCGCGTACACCACCGTAGTTGAGGGCATCTTGTGCAGCCATCAAATCAATGAAATCGGGCGATGTGCCTCCAATCGTAAATTCACCTGCGAGGGTGGTATAAAAATTACTAATGACGAGTGTGTCATCCGATGGATCGAGGTCTGACGTGCCATTTGGTTGACTAGACCAGATACGGATTTCGTACTCCGTTACTTCATCAAACTGATAAGTACCGAGCGTGACATTTTCGTTATTGCCGACTGCCAAATTACCCGTCCAAAGCACAGGTGTTTGTGCGACATCATTGACCGTCCAATAGAGCGAATCGGAGGTCAAAATACTCGGTCCATTATTCATCAAATCTACCGTAAGCGGATGCGTAGCGGGGTCAAATGGTGTTTGCGGAGCGGTGAACGTTATACCTGCATTATCGCCCATCGCCGTAAATTCATAAGCCCCCATATCCGGTGGTGTACCGCGTGTAGTCCCTTCTATATCAAGTGTATAGGTAGCAATATCTACACCTGCATCGTCGATAAGTGCTTGATTGGGGTGTAGGTCGGTAGGGCTTGTATAGACGGGATTGGCATTGACAGAATTGGAGTCCAAAGCACTTGCAGTTTGCCAATCGGCGAAGTTGGTGTAGTTGGTATCTTGCCAAGATCCAAAATTGCTTCCCGTCGTGTGATAGGCATTA
>CALIZI010000105.1 GCA_938028705.1 uncultured Saprospiraceae bacterium
CATCATACCTCCTGATTGTGTGACAGACAAAGTGTCTATCTGTGTATTCAGCGTTTTGAATTGATGTGCTACGTTGGTGTATTTGCTATTCAGCCGGGCTTCTACCGACCAAATAACGTCTTCTATACTCATCGGTTCGAGTTCGTCAGGTCTCAGATTATCAAGATAAGTTCCAAAACCGTCTATCCGTTGAGTGATACTTTCGTCCTCTCTGGCATTTTCAAGTGTAAAAGGATAGTCTAAAGAATCCGGTGTAGGGGTGTCATCGTCACAAGCGATGAATCCTAATGAACAAAACATAATCATCAGGAATAACATGTTTTTTACTTTCATTTTTTGTAATTTTGCATGATGTAAATTAAGTGAATGCAGTCCTTTAAGCCGACTGCGCTTGCTTTTACTGCCGTGCCATTCTCCTAGCCGAGAAGGCACGGTATTTTTTTGGGTCTTCGTCTGCACACACTATTAGGTGGCGGACGGACATAGAAATTTTTCTCCATCATTTCGTATGGTTTATGTGTTAAAAAAAATATAAATGTATAGCCTATAAGTTGCTATACTTTTAGCAAGAGTGGTATCGGATATCCTAATGTGATAGTAGCCACCGTTGTCATTCATAACCAATTTATCCTTCTATCCTTAACGGATTAGAACGGATTAGAACGGATTAGAACGGATTAGAACGGATTAGAACGGATTAGAACGGATTAGAACGGATTAGAACGGATTAGAACGGATTAGAACGGATTAGAACGGATTAGAACGGATTAGAACGGATATTTTATTTAGTGTTCTATTATTTTCTGGTAAAGTAAGTATTTTTATTTTATACGTCAAAATATTTTTTAAAAAATTTTCATTTTCAATATGTTAAAGTTTTAAAAAAATACACAACCATAGTACAGGCTGCTTTAGCTGCCTAAAGGTTGAACCTTTATCTCGTTTTAGGCAGCTAAAGCAGCCTGTACTGTTACTCTTTTATCCACTTACCTTGCCCTATGATTTCGTTCTTCTGCGTCAACAGATAAGTATAAGTACTCGCAGGCAAATGCTTGATGTCTATGGGGCGATTATTGGGGATTTGCTGCGATAAAACCACTTTGCCGAGTGCATCAAAAACCAACAAATCGTACTGCCCCGCCACGCCTGTATCGAAGACCATATAATGAGTGGCAGGATTGGGATAAACGGTGATACCGGACGTACCTTCGGGAACTTCTGTGGAAGTGAGCAGCCCGTCGGGTCCGACTTTGAGGAGATAGATGTCATATTCAAAAATATCCGTAAAATCATACCGCCAACCATATATTAGGCAACCACCATCTTTTGTAGCTAGTACACCACTCATAACATAGTAGGCATCACCACCATAGTATCTTGTCCAGTTCGGGTTGAGGTCTTCATCAAGCTGAGATAAGATGAGCCAACCGGGAAGTTCGGAAATGAACAGTTCATCGTCAGTTTCACTTTGCCAGCCTCCACAATATATTTTATCGGGATATAAAAAATCAAGACTTTGATTGAGGGCTGCAATTTCTGTAGAATCCGGCGTACCAAAGACATAATCATTAATAACTTGATTGGTATGACGTACTTTTTTTATACCTATACTTCTGTCATCATCACCGAATAACATGGTATGCGTTCCTGAAATTAAGTGGGTTGAATCGTCCCATACTCGCATTGTACTGTAAAGAAACAAGTGATCATAAAACCCATAAGGAGAAGAGATAAGCGTGTCAATATTGAGGTTATTATCTAAAAGCCCAATTTCTATACTGCCTGCTTTTAGTATAAATCCTGAATTGTCACTTTTTTCAAGGATAGCCTCTGGACTGATAATAGAATCTATGGGATAAGTCCTGTCATTTAGTAATTCGCCCTGACGATTTATGATAGTGACACGACCATCAAAGTAACTTACACTGTCACTTTTATGACCCACAAAAGCATATCTGCCACCTGATATTTTTTGAATGTCTGTTAAGTGGCTAATGGGATTACTATCCCAAAGTACCCGACTTTCGATTAAAGATAAATCATTCCGTAAAGTACAATGCCAAGGATAACCTTGATTTGTGTTCCATACTTGCCCTAAAACTATAATTGTATCCTCTGACATTTCTATATAGTATGCATCATAAGAAAGTGTATCATTGTATGGTATAGTAACACTTTGAAGTAATTCTCCGGTAGGTGAAATTTCTAAAATTATAGGACGGAGATTTTCATCAGTATCCTGCGATATCATGCTGACTAAAAAATTACCATCTTCTTTCTCAATTACATCTCTAGTTGCTTCAAATATCAAGTTCGTCATTGTAAACTCAAAAGTATGTTGAGCTTGTGTAGATATAGAGAGGAATAACATTGATAAGGTTATTATATAATATTTCATTAGAAGGATTTTAGGTAGCAGATGTATGTAAACATACACCTGCTACAAAATTTAAAACTATTGAGGAATTTCCTCTACTCTCGAACCTCCCGGAGGAAAAGGATTGTAGATTATATCGCCATATAATGTGACAGCAACATGTTGATAATTCTTTTCCCCTGTAGGAGAAGGAGGTATCGGAGATACCTCCATAGCAACTAAATTAGTAGTTAAAAACTCTCTATGTGGATTTTGATGTTTGCGAATTACAGCAAGTGTTCCATCGTAATAAAAATCCATTTCAGCAGGTGCCAAACATTTATTATCCTCAAAATTGGGCCTGTCATGTTTGTTATAGTACAACAAGTAATCCCGATAATTATCTCCCGGAATATCATCATCAGGATTTAGGTTGTTCGATAAAGGTGTAGTAGATACGGAATAGGCATTGCTTACACTAGTAGTGTACCACTTACAAGGAATATTAGTACCCGGGCAGTTCAAAAACCCCAGTCCATTGAGTGCCAATACGCGACTATTAAGTTCAGCCGCTATTTCTGTATTGGCAGCACGTCCGGTACCTTCGATAGTACCCTCGTCCGGTCCGCAAGTACCGTCTCCTTCTCCCCACCACCAGTGTAGGTTGAAGCCTGATTGTTTCGCTGCTTGTGTACCTGTCCCTACCTGTGTCATAAAAACAAGGCTGTTGGGCATGTCACTTATTCGAGCAATATCTGTGACTACAGTTACTCTATTGTCATCAGGTAAGCCGTAAAAATGCTTGGAGAGTTTGTCCAAAGCGGCATTATAAAAAGCAATAACATCCGTGCCGTTCATCATACCTCCTGATTGTGTGATAGACAAAGTGTCTATCTGTGTATTCAGCGTTCTGAATTGATGTGCTACGTTGGTGTATTTACTATTCAGCCGGGCTTCTACCGACCAAATAACGTCTTCTATACTCATTGGTTCGAGTTCGTCAGGTCTCAGATTGTCAAGATAAGTTCCAAAACCGCCAATCCGTTGAGTGATACTTGCGTCTTCTCTCGCATTTTCAAGTGTAAAGGGGTAATCTAAAGAGTCTGGTGTAGGGCTGTCATCGTCACAAGCGATGAATCCTAATGAACAAAACATAATCATCAGGAATAACATGTTTTTTACTTTCATTTTTTGTAATTTTACATGATGTAAATTAAGTGAATGCAGTCCTTTAAGCCGACTGCACTTGCTTTTACTGCCGTGCCATTCTCCTAGCCGAGAAGGCACGGTGTTTTTTTATGGGTATGCTGTGCGTATGTACATACATGAGGTTGTGTACAGGCATACAAGTTTCTTTCCATAGGCAATATAGTTAATGTATTAAAAAATAAGCATAGAAATTCTGTTGATATGGTGTATCATTTACCATATCTGTGTGGTATCGGAATATCGTCTGATAGTAGCTGCCGTTTTATTCGTCGTTATCCTTTCTAAACGGATTAGAACGGATTAGAACGGATTAGAACGGATTAGAACGGATTAGAACGGATTAGAACGGATTATTTATTAGCGTTTTACTTATTGATAATGCAAACATAAGTATTTTTCTTTTTTATGTCAAAATATTATTCACTTTTTTTGTGTTAAATTTTTTGCGGAGTTGTCATGCACGCAAGGTCGGCACTATTTTTCAAAGTTCATAGGAACGGTTTGGTCGGTTTTTACAAAGTTTAATTTTTTAAATGTGTTAATTTTTAACTCAAAACCTACGTAAACAGAATTTTTTATTCAAATATAGTGTATTTAAGAAACATTATTTTTTATTTTTAAAATATTCTTACAAAATACAGAAAAACATTATCCGTTATTTTACAAATCATTTTTTTTAAAATTCATAAAAAAAATACCAAAAGCAAAGGTCATTCCCCACCGCCATTCCAAGCAAAACCCGTATATTGCAGATCATAATGATTCAAAAAAAAATCATATACGCAGCACTGCTTGGGATGGCGTTTTTATTGGTCTATTGCAACACCCCTACGCGACAAATCGCGGAGCGCAACACCTATCTCAATCTAAATGATACCGTTGATTATGTCGGTATGCAGACCTGCCGTTCTTGTCATCAGGATATTTACGAAACCTATATACATACGGGCATGGGGCAGTCATTTGACCATGCGACAAAGGAAAAAAGTGCTGCCCGATTTGACCGTCATGCGCTGGTGTATGACCCCGATAGCGATTTTTATTATAAACCCTTTTGGAAAGATAACATACTGTATATCAAAGAGTTTCGATTAGAAAATGGCGATACTACGCACAGTCGCACCGAACAAATCAGCTACGTCATCGGTTCAGGGCAACACACCAATTCGCACCTGATTAATGAAAATGGCTACGTCTATCAAGCACCGATTACCTTCTATACACAAGACGGAAAATGGGATATGGCACCGGGTTTTGAAGGTGGAGCCAACTCTCGTTTTTCACGCATCATTGCTACCGAGTGCATGACTTGTCACAATCATTTGCCCGACCACGTCGCGGGTTCAGAGAACAAATATAAAGCCGTACCGCGAGGCATCGAATGTGAGCGTTGTCATGGTGCGGGCGAGCTGCATGTCCGCGAAAAACTTGCCGGAAATACTGTTGATACCTCGCAGTATATTGATTACAGCATCGTCAATCCTGCCAAGTTGCCCGTAGAACTCGAAATGGATATTTGCCAGCGATGTCACTTACAAGGTACTGCCGTTTTGAATGAAGGCAAGGACTTTTTCGACTTCCGCCCCGGCATGAAACTTAATGAAGTGATGAACGTTTTTTTGCCGCGCTACACCAATGCTCACGACAAATTTATCATGGCATCGCAAGCCGACAGGATGCGCCTGAGTAAGTGTTTTACGGTGGGCAAAATGAGTTGTACAAGTTGTCACAACCCGCACAAAAGTATCGAAGCTACCACCACTGAAACCTATAATAATGCCTGTAAAAATTGCCATCAAAAAACCGACCAAGAACTGTGTAGCGCACCTCAAGCCGAGCGCATTGCAAAGCAAGATAATTGTGTGGATTGCCACATGCCTAAGAGCGGCAGTATCGACATTCCGCACGTCCGTATTACCGACCATGCGATAGGTGTTCCGGTGACGGAGAAGGAGAAAGATGACATCGCCCGCTTTATCGGATTGGAATGCCTGACCAACGAAAATCCCTCTGCACTTGATATGGCGCGAGGCTATATTGCGCTGTATGAAAAATTTGTTCCCGAAGCACATATCTTAGATTCCGCAGGGGTATTTTTACAAAAATCTAATGCGCCTGTTTCTGAAAAATTTAATACACTCGTTCATTATCATTTTACCAAAGAAAATTATAATGACATCCTCGCTTACGCGAAAAACACCAAGCCCGACAACCTCCCGGACGCTTGGACAGCCTACCGCATAGGCGAAGCGCATTCAAGAATGGAAAATGTAGATAAGTCCTTGATTTTCTTGAAGAAAGCCGTCGAATTACGTCCGTTTAATCTTGATTTTAATAATAAATTAGGTACGGCATATTTACAAAAACAAGATTTGAAAAATGCTAAAAAAATATTTAATTTTATATTATCAGAAAATAAAAAACAACCTGTTGCGCTCAATAATTTAGGCTATATTTTTCTATTGGAAGGTAAAGCCGGACAAGCCAATCAATATTTCGATAAAGCCCTGGCACTTGACCCCGATTACGAATTGGCAATGCTCAATAAAGTAGCTTATTTGGCATATAAAAAAGAATACGAAGAAGCGGAAGAATGGTTGAAACGTATTGCTAAAAAATTTCCCGATAATCAAAAAGCCAAAGACATGTTGAAACAGTTGAATGCCATTTAAATGTTGTGAATGATGATATACATTATACTTTTTTTAAGCCTGTTATTTATTGGTGTTGCACTCATTTTGACGGAAAAAAATGCGCCTTATTTATTGTCCGGTTATAATATGATGTCGAAAGAAGAACAAGGTAAATTTGACTTGAAAAATTATCTTGCGTATTTCAAAAAATTTCACTGGTTTCTCGGAACTTCCTTTGCTGTTATTGGTCTGGTACTGACCTATTTTATTAGTGAAAATGCAGGTGGTATTTTTCTGGGAGTCTATCCGATAATTGCCTACATTTATTTTGCGTGGCAGACTAGGAATTACGGTGAGCGTACTTTTCAGAAATTAAATAAAATTGGTCTAGCTGTGCTCGTTTTTACTTTGATATTCGTTGGTGCTTTATTTTTTCTCGGCTTCAAAAATGACCCGCTTATCATACAAAATGACCAAATACAATTCAAAGGCAGCTACGGCGAAACACTGCACAAAAACGACATTAAAAATATCGAACTTACTCAACAACTCCCTCACATTACGATGAAAACTAATGGTTTTGCATTGGGGCATATCAACAAAGGATATTTTAAAATTAAAGGTGGTGAGACAGTCAAACTATTGCTTAATTCCGATAAAAAACCATACATTAAAATTACGAAAAAAGACGGTCAGCAAATATTTTTTTCTTCAAAAGACCAATCAAATCAGGAATTATTTGAAACTATAAAAAATTTGTAAAGCCGCTTATTGTCGTGAGTTTGTCTGTTTTTATACAGAAATTACAGTAAATTGCATCAACTAATTTTTAAAATATGAAAGCTGTTAATCTCTTACTTTCACTTGCGTTGATAATGGGTTTGGGTTATTATTTTTATCGAAAATTACCCAAGTTTGATGAGCAGGAAAAAGCCCCCGATTTTGTCTCATACACACCTAGGGGCGATAGCATTCGCTTGTCCGATTTGCGTGGCAACATTGTTTTGCTCGACTTTTGGGGCAGTTGGTGCGGTCCTTGTCGTCAGGAAAATCGGCACATCGTACCCTTATACCAAAAATATAAAGATGCTCAATTCAAAAATGCCAACGCTTTCATCGTACTCAATGTAGGACTTGAACGTAATAAAGAACGCTGGTTGGCAGCCATCAGAAAAGACCAACTCAACTGGAAATACCACGTTTCAAGCCTCAAACGTATGCGCGACCCCGTAGCCAAATTATACGGTGTCAGAGAAATTCCAACCAAGTATTTGATTGATGAAAAAGGCGTGATTCAAGGCGTGAATATGGCTTTTGAAGATATTGACAAGTATTTAACGCAACAGCTAAAATAGTAGCACGAATACCGTACAGGCTGTCTTTACAGGCTGACCGCGAATACCGTACCGACGACTTTAGCCGTCGCAAGAGTGAAAAATAAATTTATAATAAATTAAATTTCAATTACTTAAAAATAAAAATAAAAAATACTTGATGGCTAAAGTCGTCAGTACAGTGTTTCCGGTCAACCTGTTTAGCTGCCTGTTTTTTTGTAAAAAAATATAAATCATAAAAATATACATTCATTTCGGTACTTGCTTGGGCAGCTAAAGACAGCCCGTACTATTTTCTTAAAAATCCTAAATTTTGTGGTACTTGTGGATGCAAGAAACATTACCTTTGCATCCATGAAAAATGTTGACAAATTACGAGAAATATTCCTTCAATACTTAGAAGAAAATCGTTTTGAACAAGCCCCAAAAGGACTTTATGAACCCATAAATTACATCCTCAATATTGGTGGCAAACGAATGCGTCCGGTGCTATTATTACTGGCTTGTCAGATGTTTAAAGATGATATAGAAGCGGCACTTCCGGCAGCATTGGCAGTAGAGATTTTTCATAACTTTACCTTACTACACGACGACATCATGGACGATGCCAACCTCCGGCGCGGCAAACCTACCGTCCACGAAAAATACGATACCAATACCGCCATTCTCTCCGGCGATGTGATGATGATTTATGCTTATCATTATATTTCAAAGCTACCTACATCACTGATTAACAAGGCATTAAATATCATGAATCGTGTAGCGATAGGCGTATGCGAAGGGCAGCAATACGATATGAATTTTGAGACCAGCGAGACCGTCACTATTCCCGAATACCTGAAAATGATAGAATATAAAACGGCTGTTTTGTTATCGGGCAGTATGGAAATGGGCGCACTCGTCGGCGGAGCCAATGAGCAAGATGCGCGGCACACTGCCAATTTCGGACGCGACATTGGCATTGCTTTT
The DNA here is from genome assembly GCA_938028705.1 of uncultured Saprospiraceae bacterium. Classification (GTDB taxonomy): domain Bacteria; phylum Bacteroidota; class Bacteroidia; order Chitinophagales; family Saprospiraceae; genus JAHDEO01. The sequence continues at coordinate 8,502 of CALIZI010000105.1, forward strand.
CAACTGCAAGATGACATCCTTGATACCTTCGGCGACCCTGCCAAATTTGGTAAAAAAATAAGCGGAGACATCATTCAAAATAAAAAAACATTTCTCGTCCTCAAAACCCTCGAACTCGCCGACTTTGCCGATGCCCAAAACCTTCGCGCACTCATGCAAACTCACCCTGCCGACCCAAGCGATAAAATACAAAAAGTCAAGGCTTTATTTCAACAGTATAATATCCGCACTATCGCCGAAAAAGAAATGGACACTTACCTTAGCAATGCCCTTAGCCATCTGGATGCTATCAACGTAAATGACAAGCGCAAAACCGATATACGCGAATTGGCACGTTATTTAATAAAAAGAGAGGTATAGTTGAAATGTAAAATAATAAATGTAAAATGTAAAAGTGTCGATAATACGCAAGTATAGTATTATTATTTTTAATATTTTTAAAATCAAATAGATGTGAAAGAAATACATCGGATTGAGGTCTCGCTGCTTTTACATTTTAAATGAATTATTCTACATTTTACATTAATTTAAATTTGTAAAAAAAATAATCATCAAGGTATTAAAACATTTTTAAATCAAAAATATACTTCGCCAATATTATGTATCTTTGTGCTAAAGACGGTGATAGTTCATGGCTCATAGTTTTGATAATTTGATAATTTTTACAAAATAAACAAAACACAAATTTGATAGATAGTACATTTTTTTAATACTAATTTTAATAAAATATTATATAAATTATTTTTTAATTAAAAATAAAAAAAACTGTATTAACTGTAAAATTCATATTTTCTCGCTATATAAATTACCAACCACAAACGGACTACCATGAACTACGCACCATGAACCGATAACTAATCACAATGAAAGACGATATGAAAAGTAAAGTCATCCAAATTGGTCTAATTGTATTAAGTATTTTTTGCTTAATGCCCGATGCAACAGCGCAAAGCACCGACCTGCAAAAAGCCGATAAATATTACGAATTGTATGCCTTTCAAGAGGCGATAAAATACTACGAAAAGGCACTCGCCAATCGTCCGATTAATTACGATGCTGCCTCTCGTTTGGCGGAATCTTACCGTCAGTTGGGCAACCTCAGCAAGGCGCGTGAATGGTATGTCAAAACCGTAGAAAACCCGAATGTAGATCCGGTAGATATTTTTTATTATGCACAAGTCTTACGTTCTGAAGGCAGGTACAGCGAAGCCCAAGCCCGCTTTTTAGAATACGCCAAAACAGAACCCACACTTGGCAATCACTATGCCGATGCCTGCCAATATGCTAAAGCCAACGCTGCCGGAAATTCGCTGCTGAATGTAAGTCCTGCAAACACTATCAACAGTTCATCTGCCGATTTCGCGCCTGCTTTTTACAAAGAAAAACTCCTTTTTTCCACCTTCCGCAAAGGCAATAATAACGATAGCGATGCCTTCAACCAACTCTACATCGCCAACCGTTCGGGTAGTCAGGTTACTAGTCCGCAGCCGCTTCGCAAAGACTTCCAAGCCGTTGTAAATCAGAGCAATGTATCTTTTTCTTCCAATGGCAGACAAGTCGCTTACGTCAAAAACAACAACAACTTTACCAATGGCATCATCCCGCTCATAGGCAGTGGTGTCAAGCTCGATATTTATACTGCCGATGCCAATTCTGAGAGCAACTGGACCAACGAACAATCCTTCCCCTACAACGGACGCAAATACTCCAACGGCTACCCACATCTATCGCCCGACGGCAATGTCCTTTACTTCGCTTCCGATGTTCCGGGTGGCTATGGCGGCTTCGATATTTATGTTTGTGAAAAAACCCCCGACGGTTGGTCAGAACCACAAAATCTTGGTAGTGCCATCAATACCGGCGGCGACGAAATCAGCCCCTTTGTGACCAACAACACACTCTATTTTTCCTCCAATTGGCACGATGGTTATGGCGGATTAGATATATTTAAAAGTTCTTATATCAATGATGATTGGAAACAAGCCATCAATCTCGGACGCGGTGTCAATTCATCGCGCGACGATTATGATTTTATTTATAATGAATATCAAAAATCCGGTTATTTCACATCCAATCGAATGAGTAGTATCGGCTACGATGATATTTTTCGTGTTGGCGAGAGCGGAGTTGTCACCAATACTATAACTACAACAAACACCACGACCACGACACCTATTTATACGCCAACGACCACGACTACACCTGTTTACACGCCACCAACCACCACCGAAACTGTTTATACCCCAACGACTACGACCACTGCTGCCGCTGCTTCCAATATGCTCCTCAAACTAAGAGACGAAGTGACCAAACAGCCATTGGAAGGTGTAAAAATCGACTTTACCCGCTGCGGCGGACGCACCTATACCACCGACAAAAACGGTACAGCTATACTTGATTATTTTGACGAAGATTGTAGGATAGTTATTAGTAAAAGCGGCTACGGCGAGACCATTCACAAACTCCCGATGATTAGCCAACTTGATATGGAACTCACCCCGACAGACGGGGCATTCAGCGGCATTGTTATGGACTCCGAATCGGAGGCAAGACTTGGCGGAGTCTTGGTCATTGCCGTCAACAAAAGCAACCAAAGCACCACACGCAGCAATACCGACGAGCGCGGCAGATACGCCCTCCAACTCGAACCCGGCATCACTTACGACATCAGCTACTCCAAATCTGGCTACCTCAGCACCGTCCGAAATATCGGCATAGATGGCAATACCGAGCGCAATCTTGGCTTTCAGGAAATGGAACTTTCTCCCTACCACAACACTTCCACCACCATTGTCACCACGCCGGCACCGACCACCGCACCGCCCGTTTCCGAAGTCATCATTGTCGAACCCACCAATACCGGAACCGTTATCGTTTCACCTCAACCAAGTACGCCCGTAGTCACTACACCGACTTACACCACGACCCATACGCCAAGCAATGCAAGCGGCAATTATGAGGTACAAATCGGCGCATTTTCCAAACCCAAAACCGAAAAATTCAGCCATCTCCGCGACCTCGGCAGCGTATATTACGACATGCGCGGCAAACTCGCCGTACACAAAGTCGGCACTTTTGCCACCCGCCAAGAAGCAGAAAATGCCAGAAAAGCCATTGCCCGTCGCGGCTACCCCGAAGCCTTTGTGCGCCGCATTTCCGGCAGCAGTGCGCCCGTTTATTCGCCCCCTGCCACCTCAAGCGGCACCGTCTATAAAATCCAACTCGGCGCATTCCGCAACCCAAGCAGCGCAGGCTTCAACCCCAACCTCCAAAACTACGGCAGCATCCAACAAATCCCCCGTTCCGACGGCATCACCGTCTTCCTTTTAGGGGACTACTACTCCATGTCCGAAGCCATTGCCGCACAGGAAAACGCCCGAAATCTTGGTGTACCCCAAGCCTTTGTCGTCAAATATCGTAATGGTAAACGAGTTAAATAGAATGGAAAACCAATCATTTTTATCACAAAAACACAGGGTTTAAACCCTGTGTTTTTGTGATAAAAATGATTGAAAATAACGATATAACGAGGTCTTTTTTTATTTTTAAAAATGCTTTTTTCAAATATCCTCGCAAGATACCCTTTGCAGCATTTCAAACTAATTGATACGAGGTCAGTGCCGTATCGTTTTCATGTTCTTTTTTCGGTTCACTACTCACTCCCGAAAGCTTTCGGGATAAATATGTGGATATGCAGAATATATCTTCCGGCATACTAGTACAGGCTGACCGCGAATATCGTACAGGCGATTTCAATCGCCATGTCACAATAATAAAAATACGTAAATTATTATTTTACAAATTTTTATAAATAAAAATTTACAATCACATGGCGACTGAAGTCGCCTGTACGGTATTCGCGGTCAGCCTGTTTAGCTGCCCAAAAGGTAGAAAGACCTTTCTCAAAACCCAAGTTGGTCATAATAAATATATATCCAGTATAGCACATAGCCCAAGGTAGGAAAAATCACCCCGCGCATAGGCGCATCCATATAGCGATTTCTGAAATATTGAAAAGGAATAATATTCGCACAGATGGCTATCGTGGCAAGCAATTTTTCGCTAAAAGCAAATTTTATCTTTTCACCTCGCGCATTTGTCATCAAATCAAGACCATATATAAAGTCATTGATCACCAACAAAATAGCATACATAACAAAGGGTATAGCAAGCCCCGCTAAAATACCCGTAAGCAAAGATTTTCTCGAAAACATGGAATTATTATAATGATTAATGATTAAGGGTTACTGGACTTTGGACATTGGGGAATTAGGAAATTCGGTATTAGGTAAGTCGCTTTTTATTAAATAATTATAAAATTAAATTAATTAAATATTTTTTAATTTTAATAAAAATAAAATACCTGATAATCAATTACTTACGGTTTAAAACCGAATTTCCCAATTTCCTAATTACCAAAATATCCAAAGTCCAAAACGGTTAATGATAAATGATAAAAAATAACATGTCAGTACGTTAGGTCAGCACCTCTCAACTCCTCAAGCGCATCATAAGCCGTCAAATCATGTTGTGAAGGTACGACAGAGACATAACCATTTTCCAATGCCCAAATATCGGTATCTGTGCCTTGGTCGGGGTTCGTAAATTCTCCAGTCAGCCAGTAGTAGTCACGCCCGTGCGGGTCTTTGGCACGCACAAATTCTTCCACCCATTTTCCATTGGCTTGACGACAGATTTTGATACCTTTAATCTCACTTTCGGGCAGCTTGGGAATATTGACATTGAGGAGTTTGGTCTTTTGCAATCCATGGTCGAGCACATAACGCACCAAATGGCGGATATATTTTTTACAAGGTTCAAAATCAGCATTGTACGCGAAATCCAGCAAAGAAAATCCAATCGAATTGATGCCTTCCAGCGAAGCCTCCATAGCCGCCGAGACCGTTCCCGAATAAATGATATTAATCGAAGCATTGGAGCCATGATTGACTCCCGAAACACAAAGATCCGCAGCACGATTTTCAAGCACCACATCCTTTGCCAGTTTCACACAATCTACAGGTGTGCCGCTACATTCGTAAGCCTCTATATCGCCGAATATATTGACTTTTCGCAAACGCAAAGGCAGGTTCAAAGTCATGGCATGTCCTTGTGCCGATTGAGGTTTATCCGGCGCTACGACTATCACTTTTCCAAAATCTTTCACTGCATCTATGAGCGCACGGATACCCGGTGCAGTGATACCATCATCATTTGTAACCAAAATAACAGGTTGATTTGTCATATTTTATTTTTTGCAAAAATAAACATTAGCGATACAAACAACGTATAATTAGCAATAACTTCATTTTTAAAAATTGTAAATTGGAAAGAGTGTATGAAATAGGACTTTGGACAAAATGGGAATTAGGAAATTGGGAAACTCGGTTTAAAATTGTAACTAATTGATAATCAATTAAATAAATTTCATTGATAAAATAAAATATGTAATTAATTGTCTTTTGTAAAAGTCTAAAAAAGTCCCGATAGTTATCGGGATTACCTAATTTCCTAATTCCTCAATTTCCTTTGTCCAAAGTCTAAGTATGAAATAGGAGTTAAAAGTCAGAAAATTGTCGTACCATGCACTCAATAATAATGACATTTAATCGTTTTGAATATCAAACAAGAAACTGAATATCGAATGTCGAATTACGAGGGAAGCGTCCGCAATAGGTCACTTCAATATTCCTCGTTCGATATTCGATATTCAAAAAATTACTATTTACATCCATGAACAGAATTATTACTATTGTCGCTTTCGTTTTGTTGGCTTTGGCACTTATTTGGGGCGTGATGCAGATGAACGAAGGTAAAAAGAAAGACAGCACCATCAGCACGCACGAAAACACCATTAGTACACTCGAAACATCGCTTGAAAAAGAGCGCACCTCAAAGGAACTCGCCATTACGCGGACAGAAGAATTGACTGCCGCCAATACACAATTGGAAGGCGAAAAAAAGGAACTCAACACTCAAATCACGCGCTTGGAAAAAGAAATCAACAACCTCAAATTACGCATCAACACACAGCGTGAAACCATTGAGGGGATACGTGCAGATGTGAAGCAACGCGAGTCCAAAATCGCTGAACTCCAGCAGGAAATTGCCGGACTCAACAGTAAAAAAGCCGCCGACCGCGCCAAGATAAAAGAACTGGAAAATCAACAAGCCGCCATGAATACCGAAGTGGAAAATCTGCGTACCACCACCTTCCAAACTCTCTCTGAAAAAGATGCTTTGGTCAATGACTTACTCGACAAACAAGAGGAAGAAGAACTCTATCGCAACAACCTTGATATTATTGAAAAAACCGTTGTTAATTTCCAACAAATATCCCTCAAAAAAGAGAAAAACGGTAAAACCATCAAACGCCTCAAAAAGAAAAACTGGAACTATACCAGTGTCGAAATCAGTCTTTACCACGACGAGCAGGAACTTCTTAAAGGTCAGGAGTTTGCATTGACGATTATTGATTTGAATACAGGCAAAGCACTCCCTTTGCGTGAGGTGAATCCGCAATTTCCCGACTCAGAAAATGCTACTTCCATCCGTTTTGTATTTGACCAAAATCCTATAAGATTAGAACATTCTAACACACAGGATAAAACCTCCAATAATTATCAATTACTATTAACTTATGTCAAAAATAATCGGGAATTGCCTATGAAATTTGGAGCTATTCCTATCATTAGTAATTCTAAACCTGTGAATGTTGTGGAGTAATTTAAATTTAAAAAAAATATAGTGTCCGATATACAATTTATCTCGCTCATCTTAATGGGTGGTTTTTACATTTATGCAGGTTTTAGCCATTTTCGTGTACCGAAATTCTTCTTGAAAATCACGCCGAAATGGGTTCCTTATCCTGAAAAGGTGAATATTTTGGTGGGAGTGATTGAGATTGTCTTGGGTAGCGGGTTGTTTTTTGCGGCTACTCGTCATTATGCCGCTTGGGGAATTATCGCTTTACTTATCGCTGTTTTTCCTGCGAATGTTTATCATTTTCAAAAATCATTAAAAAAGAAAAAACACGTCATTCCTACCTTGATTCGCTTGCCGATTCAGGGTTTACTGATTTATTGGGCTTATACTTTTGTGTAACGTAAAACGATTTTGCAAATCGTCACGCCATACAAGGAACGATTTGCAAAATCGTTTTACGTGTGCCGTCCATACACGACCTGTCCGCATATTTTTCCATTCAAATTAATAATATTCGGAAAATGTCCCCATTTTTCAAAGCCGCATTTCTCCAACAAGCCAATACTCGCCACATTAATATCCAATAAAATCGCCAATAGGCTTTTCTTTCCAATTCTCGGACAATCCGCTATCGCATGTCGCAATAAAGCCGTACCAATGCCCTTTCCATGAAATTCATAATCCAAATAATAACTCACTTCTGCCACGCCCGACATCGCCTTTCGCCCCGGACGATAAGGCGATAAAGTGCAGTAAGCAAGGACTTTATTTTCCAACTCCGCCACATAAATCGGGTAGCTGTCCTTGTCGTATTTTTCAAACCATTTTATGCGATTGGCAACTTCGTATGTTTCGGTATCTCCCGTAGCATTGCCGGAGCGAATGGCTTGGTTGTAAATGTCAACGATTGTAGGGAGGTCGGTTTGGTGGGCGAATCTGATGCTTGATTTATTGTTCATTTTAAAGTCAATGAAGGTGTTATACAAATTTGTTTGTTCAATTAAAATCATGTAAATTTACAAATACAAAATCACACATTTCATCAAAAATCAAAACGAAGTGCCTGCAAAAGATAAATATCACGACCACGTAAGACGAATTTTGGAAAAAGACGGTTGGGCAATCACGCACGACCCTTATTTTATCAAATTAGGCAGACGAAAAGGGTACATTGATTTGGGGGCAGAACGTTCATTTATCGGTGCAGAAAAGGGTAAGGAAAAAATCTTGGTAGAAATCAAAAGTTTCTTGGGCATGTCGGATTTAGACCAATTTGAAGATGCACTCGGTCAATTTTTGGTCTATCGCCCCGCCGTAATGAAAAAAGAGCCGGAAAGGACACTGTATTTAGCCATTCCAAAAGAGTTCGACCAATCATTTTTTGATGATGATTATTTCGTAGAAATTGCCGAACTCTACGAGGTCAAAATGCTGGTTTTTGATGAAGATAAAGAAGAAATTGTATCATGGAAAAAATAAAAGCATATAAAAAAATTGTCAGTGAAATCATTTCAGAAATAGGCGGTTGGATGCCCGAAGATGAACCCAATATCGAAACTCAAATCATCCAAGACCACGAGGCAGGGCATTATCTATTGTTCGATGTTGGTTGGGAAAAAGAAGCCGGACGCACTTACTTACCTTTTGTTCATATTGATGTAAAACCCACCGGAAAAGTATGGATTCAACACGATGGTACTGACTTGAAAATTGCTTTGCTTTTGCACGAAAAAGGTATTCCCAAAAGTGATATTGTACTTGGTTTTCGCTCACCTAAAAGACGCGAATTGATACCTGAATTTGCTGTGGGGTAGTACGTAAAACGATTTTCTAAATCGCCTGCGGAATACTTGGGGCTACGCGACGATTAAACCCGAAACTCGTTATTGCTCCACCCATTCCAAGCTGAAGAAGTCTTGCAAGTGGTCAAAATCCTTATCCGTAGTGACGAGTGTGGCGCGGAGTACGTGTGCGGTGGCGGCAATCCAAAGGTCATTTTTGCCCATGTTTCGGGCGGTCATGCCTTGTGGGAGGGAGAGGGTGGGATGATTGCTTTGACTGTATGCGTCTATGTTTGCATAGGCTTGGTAGATGCCCGGCTGAGAGATTTGTGTGACACCTAAATTCAAAAGGAAAAGGCGAAGGCGTTCCATGCGTCTGTCACCCCAGCGATTTCGTTTAGCGAGCGAATAAATCTCACCAACAGAAACTTCCGAAATAATCACATTATTTGAAGGAGTGAACATGCCGTAATCTCGTCTGACGGACTCGAAAACTTCTGACTCCCGAATGTAATGCATAATGATATTGGTATCAATTAAATAAGTCATTACAACATTTTAACAAGTTCTTCGGCAGGAGGTGCATCCTTCCAAAGTTCACGCAATGGCATTAAATCTTCTTCCTTAATTGCATGTTTTTTAAGAAAATGTTTCATAAACTCCGCATGTTCCTCATCAGTCATATCTTGGGGTAATTTATCAAATTTGGGTGCTTCTTCGGCTTTCACCAAGTCAGAAATTTCACGCAAAAAATCCTTATCTTCTTTGAATAGTTGGAGTATCAACGCTTTCAAAGTTGCCTTATCAATCGTTGTGGTGGTCGTGGTGACGGTAGCGGTTTGGGTTGTTGTTGCGGTATCTACACTCATAAAATTATTTTATTTTTCTTCAAAAATACGTAAAAAACGGGAGAGTTGCCACGATTTTATAAATCGTTCTGCGTGATATTTGGGGCTACACGACGATTTGATTTCATTCCAATGCTGCCATTAATTCCCTCACCTTCTCTTCCAGCCATGTGCGTTCTATGAGGGGTTTGAGGTCGGTGAGGTCGTTTTGGAGGGCTTGGATGTTGGATTGGGTAAGAGGTTTGTTACAGATGAGTCTCTTTTTTTGAGTGAGGATGCGATTGTATATCTTCACAAAATTATTGAACATTAGACGATAGTTTTCCGACATTTTTTGATTTTTGCTTTCCATGTAGTTACCCCCAAAATTAGGACAGCAAATTAAGGAACAAAAAATGTTTTAAATTTGCAATTATGAGACGTAGAAAATTCACAGCAGACTTCAAGACAAAAGTAGTCTTGGAAGCCCTCAAAGAGCGTGAAAGTTTGAC
>CALIZI010000106.1 GCA_938028705.1 uncultured Saprospiraceae bacterium
ACTACGGTAAAAAGTGTGGGTCGGTGAAATTCTCTTTCATATTTAACTTCGGAATTGACCTGAAAGCTATAAGGTTTCCGAAAACCTTATAGCTTTGATAGCCGGACTTTACGCTTACCCATACTTTTCACCGTAGAGCCATTTTTTATGGCAGCATAAACAAAACGGGATACAATCTAATTGTATCCCGTTTTGTTTTATAAATAAATTTTATCGTCTGTCATTTAGCTGTATGCTTCTTCTTCTCTGCGTTGACGAATACCGACTACTGCGGTAATTGACATTAGCAAGCCGAGAATGATTAAGCCCCATTCACCAACGGTTGGTACTTCGGCTTCATCGGAACAAGTTGGAGGGGTATCAGCCGTCAACGTAGCAGTACAAATATCAGGTAGGTCTGCATCTGAATAAACCACCGTAACATTACCATCAAAAATGAGGAATGGTCCGTAAGATAATGTTGTACCGTAGGTTCCCGAGTTACCTTGGTCATCATTGAAGGTATTAGTGGCACCTGCATCATTATTTGAGCCATTGACGATTACATCAAATGTATAAGTATCGTCGGTTCTGTCGTCTGGTGTACCGTTATCATCACAATCAATATTGGTTATTTCCGGTTCAATCATACACTCAACGGGGCATGCCTCAGGTGGTACGGCTGTGATTATTGCTGTACAGTTTGCCTCGACAGGTGCGTCCGCATCTGTGTAAGTCACTGTAATAGATCCGCCGCTAATCGGGAATGGTCCGTAAGATAGCGTTGTACCATAAACGATACCTGCATTGCCTTGGTCGTCATTGAAGGTATTGCTTGCGCCCGGTACGTTTGGTCCATTGACAGTTACCATAAATGTAAAGGTATCATCACTGCCATCGAAGGGTGTACCGTTATCATCACACTCACTGACTATTGCTGGCTCCGGCTCAATTATACAATCGACAATGCAGGGTGGAGGTGGTATAGCTGTGATTGTTGCTGAACAGCCTACCTCGACAGGTGCGTCCGCATCTGTGTAAGTCACTGTAATAGGTCCGCCGCTAATCGGGAATGGTCCGTAAGATAGCGTTGTACCATAAGCGATGCCTGTATTGCCTTGGTCATCATTGAAGGTATTGGTGGCGGGAGTTGTCATGTCTGTATTTTCACCATTGACAGTTACCGTAAATGTATAGGTATCATCACTGGCATCGAAGGGTGTGCCGTTATCATCACAAATAATATCTGCTGCTGGCTCTGGTTCGACCATACATTCAGCCGGTTCGCAGGGGGCAGGTGGTACAGCCATCATCATTTCTTCGCAAGGTGGCACCAAATCGGCAGGTGCGTCCGCATCTGTGTAAGTCACTATAACAGGTCCGCCGCTAATCGGGAATGGTCCATAAGATAGCGTTGTACCATAAGCGATACCTGTATTGCCTTGGTCGTCGTTGAAGGTATTGGTGGCACCGGATGCGTCATTATTACCATTGACGGTAATATCAAATGTAAAGGTATCGTCACTGTTATCAAAGGGTGTACCATTATCGTCACACTCACTGACTATTGCTGCTTCCGGTATAATATTACACGTAGCTACTGAACAAGTGGGAGGTGGCGAAGCCATCATGCTTGCTGTACAGCCCACGTCGGCAGGGGCATCTGCATCTGTGTAAGTGACTACAATAGGTCCACCACTGATAGGGAATGGACCGTAAGATACTGTTGTACCATAAGCGATACCTGTATTGCCTTGGTCATCATTGAAGGTATTGGTGGCGGGAGTTGTGATGTCTGTATTTGAACCATTCACAGTTATCGTAAATGTATAGGTATCGTCACTTGGGTCAAATTCAGTACCGTTGTTATCACAAACAATATCAGCTGCCGGATCCGGTATAATTTCACAAGTCGCATTTGAACAAGTGGAAGGAGGTATAGCCATCATTGTGGCATCACAAATACCGGCAGGGGCATCTGCGTCTGAATAAGCAACTTCAACTGCGCCGCCACTGATAGGGAATGGACCATAAGACAATGTAGTGCCGTAAGCTATATCCGTATTGCCTTGGTCGTCATTGAAGGTATTGGTCGCGCCCGATGCTGTATTTGAACCGTCAACGGTTATGGTAAATGTAAAGGTATCGTCACTGGCATCAAATGGTGTACCGTTATTGTCACAAGCAACAACCGGAGCTTCAGGGGTAATACTACATTCAGCATCTGAGCAAGGCTTAGGAGGGGCACCCACTACCATTTCTGTACAACCTACATCGGCAGGGGCATCTACATCTGTATAAGTGACTACGGTAGGTCCGCCACTGATGGGGAATGGACCGTAAGTTAGCATTGTACCATAAGCGATACCTGTATTGCCTTGGTCATCATTGAAGGTATTGGTCGCGCCCGATGCTGTATTTGAACCGTCAACGGTTACGGTAAATGTATAGGTATCGTCACTGGCATCAAATGGTGTACCGTTATCATCACAAACACTGGGTGCAGGATCATTTGGCCCAATCGTACACATAGCAGGTGAACAAGTGGGAGGCGGCGAAGCCATCATTGTGGCAGTACAGCCCACATCAGCGGGTGCATCTGCATCTATATAAGTAACTATAATCGGCCCGCCATCAATTGGGAACGGACCGTAAGATATTGTTGTACCATAAGCGATACCTGTATTGCCTTGGTCGTCATTGAAGGTATTTGTGGCGGGGGTTGTCATGTCTGTATTTGAACCATTGACGGTTATCTCAAAGGTGAAAGTATCGTCACTGGGGTCATATTCTGTACCGTTATCATCACAAACAATATTGGCTGCCGGATCCGGTATAATTTCACACATCGCATCTGAACAAGTGGAAGGAGGAATAGCCATCATCACAGCTGCACAGCCTACATCAGCGGGTGCATCCGCATCTGTGTAATTGACCATAACCGTACCACCACTAATAGGGAATGGACCGTAGGATAATGTTGTGCCATAGGCTATGCCCGTATTGCCTTGGTCGTCATTGAAGGTATTGGTCGCGGGAGTTGTCATGTCTGTATTTGAACCATTGACGGTTATCTCAAATGTGAAAGTATCATCACTGGGATCGAAGGGTGTGCCATTGTCATCACAAACATTATTTATCGGTGCTTCAGGCATTATTTCACACGTAGCATCTGAGCATGTAGTGTTAAGTACTATCGTAGCTGTGCAGTTTGTCGGATCATCTACGTCAGTGTACGTAATTGTGGACCCGAATGTGAATGAACCACTGTATATTAGTATGGTGCCATACGGATACGGAGGAGGAACACCGGGGGGGATAGTGGAACTAGGAGCGACATCGGCATTGAATGTATTGCTTGCGGGAGGATTCGTTTCATCGTTTTCACCATCAACAAGAACTTCAAAGTAAGTGATAATATCATCACTATCATCAAATGGTGTACCGTTATCATCACATACGATGGTACTGAAGTCTATTGTAGGCGCAATAAAACAAGTAGGAATTTCTCCTGTGGTAGTTGTCGAGGAAGTAGAAAAGGCTAAACCAAAAGAACTTAATGTCACTAGAAATGTTAGGATTCCTGATTTCATAATAGAATTTTGTTTTGAGTTTCCTTAATTTCATAAATAAATGCCAACTAACTTCCCTTTCGGTTAAATTTTATCCAGATTCTACAATATTGCTTACAGGTTCAATTTTAAGATACAAATCCTCAGAAAGTCCCAATAACTGAATGATTTTCCTTTGCAATTTATTTAATTGAGGTGGAACTACTTGTA
>CALIZI010000107.1 GCA_938028705.1 uncultured Saprospiraceae bacterium
TCCGTTCTAATCCGTTCTAATCCGTTCTAATCCGTTCTAATCCGTTCTAATCCGTTCTAATCCGTTCTAATCCGTTCTAATCCGTTCTAATCCGTTCTAATCCGTTCTAATCCGTTCTAATCCGTTCTAATGGTTTAGAAAAGATAAAACGAGAACGAACAAAAACGGCAGCTACTATCAGACGATATTCCGGTACCACACAGGTATGGTCAATCATACACCATATCAATAGGATTGCTATACTTATTTTTTAACACTTAAACCACACGCTTATGGAAAGAAACCTGTATGCCTGTACGCCACCCCATATACACACGCATACGCAAAAAATACCCATAAAAAAACGCCGTGCAATTCTCGTGGAAGGAGAACCACACGGCAGAAAAGCAAGTGTAGTTTTTATGTAAAAACTACTTTTTACTTAACTATTATTTAAATTTACAAAGATGAAAGAGATAATTCAAATTTTCAGTTATTTCAAAAAACAATTTATCAAAATATCATTTATGATAATGGTATCTTTTTTTCTACTTCCTTCCACAACTGTGGCTCAAGGCAATCCGGTAGTAATTTGTTCAGGTGGTATCACTAAATGGACCACAAATCCTCCAAGTATCACAATGAATGGGATAAGAGTTCGATGTAATTCTACACTCATCATTGAACCCGGAGTAACAGTTGCCTTTTGGCAAGGTGCATACGTAGAAGTAGAAGCAGGATCAACACTTATTCTTAGGGGTAAATTCACCTTGTATCCTCCTGATGCACCATTGCCTTGGTTCGGTATATTTGTGCAAGGAAATTCAAGTCTAGCACAAAACCGAGATGTGAATGGCATCAATAAGCAAGGAACTCTTATCTTAGATGGTGCAACGATTGAACATGCAATATTTGGTGCTGTAACTGGTGCATTTAATGGTGCTACTCTTGGTTTATGTACCCCAAATTTACCTTTGGCACAAACATCAGGTGGCATTATTAAAGCCACTAATTCAACATTCAATAATAACTTAATTGATATTAATTTTACACCTTATATTGCACCGGGCGGTCCTGATAATATCTCATATTTTAATCTCTGTGATTCATATATAACAGATGATTACTTAATTCCAAGTCAATGTCCGAATGACGCGATTGTGTTAGAACCTTTCTTTAAGTTAAAAGGTGTTAGAGGTGTAAAAATCAAAGGGCATATTTTTGAAGATAAACGTACTACGGTTGATATTAACTCTCCTTCTGATAAGGTGGGTATCAGAACTTCCGCCGCTAGCATAAAACTTGACAGATGGGGAAATAATGCAGCTAACCGTACAAAGTTTAAAAATCTGGATTATGGTATTAGATTTCTTGGAACATGGCCAAGCAGTATTTCAAGTGTCAGAAATGCAGATTTTGAATGTTGGCATGGAATGTATTTAGGAGGTATAACAAACGGCACTACTATCTCAAGTAATAATTTCACTATAAAACGTGCTAATAATCCAAGTATCCCCTCTTATGGAGTGTATTTAAATGGCTGTGCTGGCTATGCTGTTGAATACAATAGTTTCACTACTGAATATGCGAACATTCCTATAAATGACGGCAATGTCGGAGTTATTGCAAGAAATCAACATCCTGACCCTACGCAAATCTACAATAACGACTTTGATGGAGTATTGATAGCCACAGAAGCTATTGGGCAAAACACCAATCTACAAACAGGTCCTAATGCAAAGGGGCTAGAGTATCGGTGCAATGATTTCTCAGGAAGTTTACTTGCTGACATAGTAGTGCTAGATGATTTAACATTCGACCCTGCTCTACCAATTGTCACTGGGATTAAAGAATATCAGTACCTTACTGCAAATAGGTTTAGTGAAAATCCTAATGCTATTGCCAATCTTTATAATGCACCTGTTGCTAATTCATTTCAGTACATACATTATAATGACCTTTCGGATGTAAGACTTAGTCCGGAGTCCAATATAGGCAATATCAGTGTTACAGAATCCCCACAGTTTCCACCAGCGTCCGTATGTCCTGAGCCTTTTATCTTTACTCAAGGTGTAGGCAGTCTTAAAGAAATCAAAGAAATTAAAGATGATTTGTTCAAGGAGACTGTAAGCGAATTAAATAGTCTTATAGACAATGGCAATACTTTACAATTGGTCAATCAAGTTAGATTTGCTAATAATAGAGAGGAAGCAACAAAGGTGTATTTAAAAATAATAGAACAAGCTCCATTTACTTCTGATGCTGTATTAGAAGAAGTGAGTATAAAAGAAGTCGGCTTTAGCAATGCCATGATTCGTAATATTCTCCAACAGCACCCACAGACGGCCAAATCAACCCAAATACAGGAGAACCTTGACAATCGTACTCACCCTATCCCACAGTTTATGCGAAATCAAATCAATCAAGGTTTAAATATTATTTCTGCCAAAGAACAGATGGAACTGGATGCAAATGACTACAAAAGAGAGCGTGACGAAGCTATTAACAGAGCTGTGCAAATACTAGGTATAGATACACTTGACCGTAGCAATGAAATGATTGATTTTCTCTCAGGCACTAATGAATTGGGATTTCAATATCGCATTGCAAACATATATGACCAAAAGGGCGAAACAGGAAAAGCAAATGCCATATTGAATGATATTGCTGCACAAAAACTTTCTGAAAAAGAAACAGCAGACCATAAAGCACACATTGGTCTGCGTGCATTGATTCAATCATGGACAACTATCGGCAAAGACCTTTATAACTTGGAAGAGGGAGATTTGAATATGTTGCACATCTACGCCGTACAACCCAATATTACAGCCGGTAAAGCCATTGCTATTCTAAAATCCAATGATAACACAGATTATCCTGAACCGGTTTACTTTCCTGAATTACCTTCTCAAGAACGTATCATCGCTAACGCAGAGACTACTGAAACTCAAAATAAACTATTCCTTTACCCGAACCCTTCAAATGACTATATCAATATCAGTTATAATACTTTGGATTTGTATGAAAACTTATCCCTCAAATTAGTAGATATGACAGGTAAGGTTCTACATACTCAAGAGCTATTTTATTTACAAGATGAGGTTACACTTATTACAGCCGACCTCCCAGACGGACAGTATATCTGTACAATATATACCAATGGTCAACCAATAGAATCTAAGCAATTCACAATTACAAAATAATCTTTTTCACTTCCGCCTACTTTTTTAAGAGTAGGCGGAAAATAATATCGTAAGCATGTACAAAATATCTATTATATCGTTTTTACTTTTTTTGTATTTATCTCAAGTAGATGCCCAAGATAGATTTTTCTTGATGACAGATGATTGGTCAACGGTGGCAGTGGAAGAACAAGATGATTACTATGTTGCTATTGGAAATGGCTCAACAGGACACCCCAACTATATTCATTATATAAATTTTACCAAGATTGACAAAAGTAACGGTGATACGACTCAATGGCGTTATCCTAAAGAACCCACCGTATATAGTGAAATCAGAAATCAACAATCGTATAGTAATTACGAAGGAAAGCGAATCATTGGAACTACTTTTCAAAACCCCATATCAACACCACCTAAAATCGGACGCTTAGTGCTGAATAAAAACTTGACTGAAGTAATTGACGATAGCTGGTACTATCAAATAGGAACCAACTCAGCATATATGTTTTGTACATATCAGGCAAATGAAAATAAAATCTTATATGGGTTTTGGTATCTTCCTAATAACAGTAATGACGTTTTGCTCAGATTACTCGCCACCGATAGTTTAGGCAGTCAAAATTGGTCAAGAACCTACCAATGCACCGATAATAACTGTTGGTTGCGTCCACAACATATCATGTCAACACAAGATGGTGGCTATCTGCTCACAGCAGTAGAACAACGTAATATGTCAGGAAGTGGTGCCGACGAACATGAGGTGTCCACACTTATCAAAACAGATAGTCTTGGTGTCTTGGAATGGCGTATTTATCCCGGTGGTTTGGGTATGCCTTATACTTCCGATGACATACTGGCTACTCTTACCGATGATGGCAATATCCTTTGTACTTGGTTAGATAGGGAAAAAAGAACAGTATTTGGAGATAATGTCTTTTTTTATCAAAATGAGGATATGGCTATTTGGTTTGCTAAAATAGACTTGAATGGTAATAAACTATGGGAAAAAAATATCACCGAAGAATTAGAATATTGGGGTATTACAGATAATTTACACCAACATTTTCAAATGCTATCGCTTTCAGATGGACATATTGCATTGATATCCGGAGATGAAATCATTAAACTCAATCATAATGCTGATGTCATCTGGGCAAGAAATATAAGACCTCATATTTTGCAACCTCCCAATGCAGGTGAGTTTACGCATGTCTTACTTTATAGTATTACAGAAACTTCAGACAATGGTTTTTTATGTGCAGGTGAGGCATTAATAAAACCCGGTGATGCCTTCCCTGAATGGACCCAAACGGGTTTTGTCATCAAAGTAGATGAATATGGCTGCCTTGAAGAAGGTTGCCAGTTTGTGAACGTAGAAGAAGTGGAAAACAAAGGCGGTATGCTAATCTATCCCAATCCGGTTAAAGATTACTTCATAGTAAATTACAACATAATACAAGCATCCAAAAATATATCCCTTTTAGTGACAGATGTAAACGGAAAAATAATGTATAATAAAACACTAGATATACCACAAGACGAAATCATCATACACACAGATGAATTTCCTGCCGGACAGTATTTTTGTACTTTAAAAACAGATAATAATACAATCAAAACAGAGAAATTTATTATAGCAAAATAGTTCGATTACGGCTTACGAAATTAATGTTTAAAATGCCGAACTCCGGTCATCACCATACTCATATTACGCTCATTGCAAGCATCAATACTATCTTGGTCTTTGATACTACCGCCGGGCTGTATGACCGATGTGATGCCTGCCTCGTGTGCGATTTCCACACAATCGGAAAAAGGAAAAAAAGCATCGGAAGCCATGACCGCCCCTTGCAAATCAAAACCAAAATTCCGTGCTTTCAAAATGGCTTGTTTGAGCGCATCCACGCGGGAGGTTTGTCCACAGCCCATACTGAGTAGTTGTTGGTTTTTGACCAGTGCTATGGTATTGGATTTGAGGTGTTTGGCACAAATATTTGCAAATAATAAATCAGCGGTTTCGGTAGTTGTCGGGGCTTTTTCAGTAACGGTTTTAAGGTCGTCGGCAGTCTCGGTATTGAGGTCGGTATCTTGTTCGATTACGCCATTGAGTATGCTTTTGAAGGTCTTTTTCTGGATGTCAAAATGATGGATTTGTAGCAAGACCCGTTTCTTCTTTTTGGTGAGTAGATCCAGAGCATCAGCTTCAAATCCGGGTGCAATCAGTACCTCATAAAATAAAGCATGTATCTCTGTGGCGGTGGCGAGGTCTATTTTGGTATTGGAAATCAGAATGCCGCCAAAGGCAGAAACAGGGTCGCCGGCAAGTGCGGCTTTCCATGCTTCGAGTACGGTGGGGCGAGTGGCAGTACCGCAGGCATTGGTGTGTTTGAGTATGGCAAATGTAGGGTCGGCATCCTTAAATTCGCGCATCAGACAGACGGCTGCATCTATATCCACCAAGTTGTTGTATGACAGTGCTTTACCATTTAACTGGTCAAACATATCTTCAAGATTTCCATAAAAAATACCTGTTTGATGCGGATTTTCGCCGTAGCGTAAAGTGCGCGATTGGTGGATACTTTTTTTGAAAAAATATTGTTCTTTATTATCAAAATAATCAAAAATCGCGGTATCGTAATGCGAAGAAACGATGAAGGATTTGAGGGCAAATTGCCGTCGGTCTTGCAGGTTGCTTTCGCCTTGTTTTTCCTTTAATAAATCGAGGAAAGGGGCGTACTCCTCGCGTGAAGGTATCACGACAATGTCTTTATAATTTTTGGCGGCAGCCCGAATCAGCGAAATCCCTCCGATGTCAATTTTTTCGATAATTTCGGCTTCGTTATTTGTCGTTGCTACGGTCTCTTCAAATGGATATAAATCCACTATCACCAAATCTATTTCGGGGATTTGGTATTCATCAAGTTGGGTCAGGTGCGACTCCTCTCTGCGGGCGAGTATGCCCCCGAATATCTTAGGATGCAGGGTCTTTACCCGACCATCCAAAATAGAAGGGTAAGAGGTCAAATCTTCAACAGGTGTGACCGGAATGCCTTGATTTTCAATAAATTTATGGGTGCCGCCTGTTGAGTATATCTGTACGCCAAGTCGGTGCAATTCTTCAACAATAGGTGCGAGTCCTTCTTTGGAAAATACGGAAATCAGTGCGGAATGGATTTGCTTTGTCATGATTAGTAAACCGGATAATCGGGTAATGGTGATTAGGATGACATCATGTCGGAAACGTCCGCAAAGATACAGAGAATTTGATGAAAAATTAAGTGTTTTTATTATGAGTCATATTCTGAAAATATATAAACTGTATTAGGTTTAAAATTATACTTTTTATTTTACAAAATGTTTCATTGTTATATTGCTATATTGTTGATAAACAGTTATTTATGATTTAATTGTGACTATATACAACAATAAAACAATCTAACCATAAAGCAGTATACA
>CALIZI010000108.1 GCA_938028705.1 uncultured Saprospiraceae bacterium
AAAAATAGGATGCGCCTAAAAGCGATACTCGTCTGACGAATCCCTTTGTTAAAATCGGATATTTAGGCAATCAAACGGTGGTTTACTATAAAAATATTCGTCTGACGAGTGTACCCTATTTTAATCGAACACCACCAAAAATTCTACTTAACATAATAATTTAAATTTAAAATAATATTATATTAAATTAATTAATATAATGAAAATGAAATAGGAAGAAAATTTTGACGGAGTAAAATAATTTATCAGCTTTAACATCAATAAACATTTGAGTGTGACACATATTAATGGACTTATAATGTAAAATCAGAAAAAGCCAAGATTAGCATGAGCCTCCGTAATGACTGCTTTAGCTGTCAAGTGGGTAGTAATTTGTCACAAAGCAATGATTTTCAAGTAATTGAATGTTGAGTTAAAACCACACTTGACAGCTAAAGCAGTCATTACAGCACGCTCAATCTATATTTATTAAATCAAACAAGCATTTTGATATTATAAATCCACTTATGTGTGTCACACTCAATTTAAATAATAAAACTACG
The DNA here is from genome assembly GCA_938028705.1 of uncultured Saprospiraceae bacterium. Classification (GTDB taxonomy): domain Bacteria; phylum Bacteroidota; class Bacteroidia; order Chitinophagales; family Saprospiraceae; genus JAHDEO01. Next base: position 543 of record CALIZI010000108.1, read on the forward strand.
TCCTATCGACATGTTTATCGAAGTAGTTGACACTTTTAATCAATAAAAATAATGTATCTCCGTTTACTAAATTTTTCGAGTTTAGTAAACGTAAGTAAAGTATGAATATTAGTAATTACTTGTAAATCAGTGCGTTGCTAATGCGATAGTTATCGGAGACCAAACGCTTTGAAGTTTAGTAAACGGGGTTACAAATTATTTTTATTTTAAATAATAAAAAAACTACATTCGATTGAATACTTTTACATTTTACATTTTACATTTATTATTTTACATTTTACATTTATTATTTTACATTTTACATTTATTATTTTACATTTTACATTTTACATTTCTAAATATGTCGCTCTGCGTGATAAGACGAGCGCACGAGCGGACCACTTTCTACATAATCAAATCCTTTTTCTAAGCCTATGGTTTTGTACATGGCAAAGGTATCGGGATGTACAAATTTTTCGACATTGAGGTGAAGTTTGGTGGGTTGAAGGTACTGCCCGATGGTGAGTACATCGCAGCCATGTGCGATGAGGTCATCCATGATGTCAAAGACTTCTTCATCGGTTTCGCCCAAGCCGACCATGATGCCCGATTTGGTGCGTTTGCCGTAGTCTTTGGTGCGTTGGATTTGTTCGAGGCTACGCTCGTATTTGGCTTGCGGACGCACTTTTCGGTAGAGTCGTTTGACGGTTTCCATATTGTGCGACACCACTTCTTGTCCGGCACTGATCATGACTTCGAGGGCTTCCCAATTGCCCCGCACATCCGGTATCAGGGTTTCAATTGTGGTATTGGGAGAGCGTTGTTTGACATCGCGGACAGTAGCGTGCCATATCGCTGCGCCGCGGTCTTTGAGTTCGTCGCGATTGACGGAGGTGATGACCGCATGTTTGACTTGCATGAGTTCTATCGCTTCTCCTACCCTGCGCGGCTCGTCCTCGTCGTATTCATTCGGGCGACCTGTTTTGACCGCACAAAACGAGCAGGAGCGTGTACAGGTATTGCCCAATATCATAAAAGTGGCAGTGCCTGCCCCCCAACATTCGCCCATATTCGGACAGTGTCCGCTTTGACAAATCGTATGAAGTTTGTACTCATCTACGATACTCCGCACATTACGGTAGGTCTCGCCCATCGGCAATTTCACCCTCAACCAGTCGGGCTTGCGCTTGCGTTCTTCTTTCTTATTTACTATCGGAAGGTCTATCATTTTATTAGTTGCGAGTAGTGAGTAGCGAGTAGCGAGTGTCAAGTTACTATTGAACTCGCTACTCGCTACTCGCTACTAAAATTACATCCTTTTACCAATTTGAAAACTAGCGTACAAGGTAGGAAAAATTGCTTGATTATCGTCGGTCAACATAATAGAAATTTCTTTTGCATAAATATCGAGCATCATACCGACTTCTAGCATTTTCGCGAGTTGCTGTTGGTTGCTACCCCAGTCAAAATTCAATCCCGCCTTGATATAAGCTCCGGGTTCAACACTCAACTCACTCCAACCATAAGCAAAGCCCGAAGCTCCTTGTATCTCACTATCATTCAAAAATGTTGCACTGTTTTCTTCAGTATAGGCTTGAGGTGTGGCATCGCCTTGTCCGGTACGCAAGTTGAGGTAATAGGGCTTGACGAGTCCGAGCGAAGGTCCTGCACTGTAAGATACACCAATAGCTATACCTTGTGTTTTTGCTTTTTGGGAGAAGTAAAACTTACCTCCATATCCAACATGAATACTGTACAATTGGTTGCGCTTACCATATATATAGGTACTCACAGCATTCAATGAACTGCCTATACCACCATTACTCGGCTGTCGGATTTCTCTAGGGTGTTTTAAGGAGAGCAACCCAAGATGGATAGAGTGTGTCAGTCCGCTTTTTTTGATAAATCCGTAATCCAAGCCCAAACCCATACCCGCAGTATGTCCTGTCAAGCTGAAAATAACTTCCTTTTCCGGAGCCTGTTGGACAGGTGCGACTATATCAGGCTTCAATCGCTGTGCAGCTAGCTCAACGATAGCTAATACAAACATTATAAATAATAAGTATGTTTTATTCATTGTATCAATGCGTTGATTCGTGAATCTCTTATTTGTTCTACATCTTTTTAACGTTTTTATGGCTACCAGTTCATGGTTGGACAGTTCATAGTTCATAGTTGTTACAATCACTTGAATTTCAACATGTTTATAACTCGCTGATTGTCAAAATGTCTAACGTTAGACGGGTAGCCGTTTTTATTTGTATAAAATTACAAAATATTCACGTCTCATGCAGATTTAGGAGAGAATAAATTTAATCCATACTTCAACACCACAACACTTCAACACCACAACACTTCAATCAAACCGTTCGGTTAATAACACTTTCAAGGTGGTCATCCAAGCCCAGTTCTCTGGCTTCGGCTTCCAGCATGGCTACATCTTCAATGCCTTTTTTCTCTTTCAAATATTTAGAAATCAAGCGTAGCACTTGTTGGTCTTTATCATCCCATTCGGGTTGGTCGTTCAGATTTTGTTCCCTCAAAATTTCTTCCAGATCCCGATTCAAACCCTTGACATCCATATTTTTACGAATATTGCCTACGAGCCTGTCGTACTCTGCTTGGCTACCGATTTTATCAATATTATCCGTCAAAATTTTAATCATATCTTTATATTTCAACATAGAAAGATAATAGCGAATCACACCATACAAGAGCAACAAGCCGCCCAAGCCGCCAAAAGCTAAAGCCAGTAAATTTCGTGCATTTCGCGCTGTATTGTCCACCACGACATCTACTTTTTCGCCCGTATCGCCAGTTACAGTTTTCACTTCTTCGATATAGGCTTTGATTTTCGGGTCAAAATTTCGCTCAAATTCCTCCGAAGCCTTCACTAAAGCACTCGCAATCAGCGCATCCGTTTCGGTACTCAATCGCGCTCTGAAAACGGTGAGATTTTCCAGATTATCACCTGTCGTAAGGTTACTCATTAGGGTCGAAAAAAAGGCATCCAACTCGCTCACCACTGCCTCGCGTATGAAGGTCTGCGCGAGGGCTTTGGTCTCCTCTCCCATCAGTTCTTCACGCAAGCCTGCTGCCGTAGTCAACAATTGTCGGCTGAGTGCGTCGGTCTGTGTTTGTAGCCATTGTGCGGTCTCTTCACTTCGCAGATTTGCTGTAAAATCTAAAGATGCAACATTCAGAGAATCAATGAGTTGCCCCAGAATCGGGTCGAGTTGGGCTTGTATTTTCGCGCCGACTTCCTCGCGCAATGCTTCTTCCAATGCTGCCCGTACAGCCGCCTGCGATACATTGGCAATCATGGTCGTATCCAACTCAAATCCTTCAATACCTTCGCGCAATCCGCCGCCTAAGTTTTGACCGATTTTTGCGGTATTGCAACTGTAGAGTAATGCAGTGAATATTCCGAAAAATAACAGGTAGAATTTTGTCATGATACTTTGCTTTTTACGCTTCCGTTGTTGAGTCGCGTTTCGATTTCATCTCCCTTTTTCAAACGTTTGACATCGTCAATTGGTTTTCCGTCTTTTAAAGTGATACTGAAACCGCGTTGTAATGCAAATTCGGGGCTGAGGATATGACAAGTATGTTCGAGGTGTGCCAAGTGTTTTTCGGCTTCATTCAGCCGCATGGCAGCAAGGCGACTAAGGTGTGTTTGGATGAACTCCAGCATCTGTGCCGCTTGTTGTATATTATTTTTTGCTTTATATTCCAGTTGGCGTGTGAGTGTATCCAAACGATGGGTTTCGGTTTGTATTTTATTAAAAATATTATTATAAATATTGTTTTGGATAATATTTAAATGATCGTCAAATTCGAGGAAAGTATTAAGAATTTTTTGAGCCACTGCGGTCGGTGTTTTTAAGGCTGAATGTGCGACCAAATCCGTTACCGTTTCATCCGTTTCATGTCCGATGCCTGTGAGTACGGGCAATGGAAATTTAGCGATTCGCCGCCCCAATTCGTAGCTGTCAAACCAACTCAAATCCAAACGCGAACCTCCGCCCCGAATGATGACGACCACATCAAATGACCGATTGCGTTTTTCGATTTTAGCAAGTTGTTTGAGGACATCACTTTCCAGAAATTTGCCTTGCATACGCGCCGTAAACAACTGTATATCAACACGATAATCGGAAGGATTATATGCTATATGTTCTTCAAAATCTTTCCAGCCTGCCGCTTGTGCCGAGCTAATCACCGCCACCCGTTGTAGTACCCTTGATAAAGGAATCTCAGCATTGCGCCTAAGCAAACCTTCCCGCTTCAGGCGTGTGATAATCTCGCGGCGTTTGAGTTCCATTTGACCCAAAGTGTAAGCCGCATCGAGGTCTTCGATATGGAGTTTTAAACCAAATTTTTCATGAAAATGTACCCGTACTTTTGCCAATATTTGAATGCCCTCACGCAGGAGTCCGGGCAATTCAAAACCCAATTTACCGACCAGTTTTTTGTGTTGATTTTTCCATAATACAGCATTAGATTGAGCTACGATTTCATCACCGTCTTTCTCCACCAATTCCATATAATAATGTCCGCCCGATGGCTTAATCGTAGATATTTCGCAACTAATCCACACCGCATCACGCATGTTGAGCGCAAGTACGCGACGGAGATATTCGTTGAGTTCGTATAGTGTATAGGTTTGCATGACGGTACGATGAACGGTGAACGATTGACGAATATAAGAAAAGTTTGTAAATATGATATGATAATTACTGTCAAGGGGGCAGGACAAATCTTTAATTTTAGTAAAAAAATGATCTAATGCGAGTTCTGTAATGACTGCTTTAGCTGTCAAGTATTTTTTTATTTAAATTTTATAATTAATTTAAAATGAATTACTTGTGCAATGTCTCTTGTTATTCACTTGACAGCTAAAGCAGTCATTACAGGGTCTTAATTGCTCTCAGTTCAATTTGAAATTAAAGATTTGTCCTGCCCCCACTGTCAATCAACTGGAATTTTTTGGTTCTTTGACAATTTTTGCAAAAAAAGAAAATTAGCTTTTAATTTAAAAAAATACTAAAGTTTAAGTACTTGGATGTCAATGCAAAACCTATAAGGTTTCCAAAAACCTTATAGGTTTGGGCGCAGGGCAAGAATCCTTTTTGCAAAAATTGTTAAAGAACCAATTTATTTTTGAAATTTTCAAGTTAAATCATTTAGGTACACTTGATGAAATTCCATTATTTCTTGCCCAAATAGTTTTATCCGCTCCATTGATGTCACCATCCAAATTCATGTCAGAGGGTGAATATTTATCAAAAATACCATTTTCCTGAAACCATAAGGTCTTATCGTCTCCATTAATTTCATAGCCAAAATCAGCGGTATTAGTACGTATATTACCACCGTACATTGCCCACACGCCCGATGTAATTTCTTTTGCTCCAAAGGCAGTCATGGTATGATAGCTATCGCGTATTCTGAAATCATAATCTAAACTGCCATTGCTGACAGATACAGGTATGTGCGACATAACAGGCAAGTGATTTCGATGTTCTACGACGATATAATAATTCGTACCATCTTGAAGTCGCAAACAATTATCCAATAAATCAATGCGACCATTTTTATATAATAATCCTGCGACTTTCTCCACTTCTGAATCAGCAGTTACGTCAGTCCGAAACGATATTAATACCCAATCCACAACATCCGCCGAATAATCCGCATCATTAAAATTGACACCTTCATTACCATTATAATTCCAAGGGGCAGTAGTGTAGGGTTGCCCTGCCGGAGTTGGCGTAACTAAGGCAGAAACAGGTGTTTGACCGGGCAATAAATGACGTATGGCATTCAATTTTGTTCGCATATTGCCGGAGGAAAGATTATACGGTCCTTCCATCATGACATAGAGATTCACCGTAGTACAATTAGGAACGATGTCAATGGAAAATATTTTTTCAACACTCGCCCCCATACAGTCCGTGGCTTGCAGACGAATAGAGAGCGGACTGTCATTCGCATTGAGTGATGAGTTGGTAAATAATTGATTATTTTGGATATAAAAAAATGAATTATGCGTACTACCTGTTCCTGATACCAATTGAAGTTCGGCAGCATCTGTATAATCCGTATCCAACACTTCCAAATCACCTACAAGTGTACCCGAAGGGAGCATTTCGTCTATCATCGAATGACTCAATAAAATGTCTTGTGGAGCTTGATTTTGCGTTGAAAAAGGCAATATAAAATCATCTTGCCTACCATATCCATTGACTTCCAATCTATCCCGAAAAACCTCGACTACACTAAAACTATTTTCGTCGGGAGTCAACAACATGCCTTGAAAAGTGACGTAATGAATACCGTTTTTTATCGCATAATCTCCTGAGTGCCGATGCCCGTTCATGTAAGCTACTACATTATCGTGTGCTTCCAAAACATCAATCACATCCTGATAATTCCACAAACTTGAATTTGCAAGGGGCCAAACCGGATGATGAGCAAAAACAACAGCTTTTTGTCCTTTCGATCTAGCATCAGCGAGTGTTGCATCCAACCAATTTAGCTGCTCTTGACTGATACCGCCATTCCATGTTTTGGCATTGATATCACCGGAAATCTGTGACCAGAGGGCATCGCGTTCTGCTACCTTATCGGGATGTACGGTTTCACTGTAAAAGGCTAATTCGGTACTTTCCAAAACGATAAACCGCCAATTGTGTGCTGTAAAATCGTAGTAGTAATCCGGCATTCCAAGCCTTGATAAAATCAGAGGTTTTTGACTGTCCTCAATCGTAAATTCGTGATTGCCAAGTGCGTAATAATGCGCCGAATCCAGCGAACTATACACCGGCTCTACACTGTCAAAACTTTCCCAATCTCTCTGAATAAAATCGCCAAGGTGTAAGGTATGCGCTACACTTCGGGCATTAATGCTATCAACAGCTTCTTGCAATTTAGGAATGGAATTGCCATAATAAGCACTGCCGTTAGCAGGACAATTACAATACTGACAATCTGCAATAATGCCGTAAGAAAATAGTGAATTGTCACATGTAGGTGCAGCAGGTGATTCCATCCATCGAAAAGCCATCGCCACAGTCACCAATAAGAGTATGGCAATGCCAATGTTTCGTCCGGTAATGATATATTTCATGTTAATACTTTTGTGAATAGGTAGTTTTTAGACGTTAAAAAAAGAGAATGCGTTGCAAAAATTATGATGACCTGTTATTATTTCATTCCTGCTAATAGAATTTTTGTATTTTAATTTTAAATTATTTATAAAACACTGATTTATATATTTTTATTAAAATTAAATTTATTATTTATAAATAATTTTTAAATTTATAATTATTTTAAAGCCGTACTAAAATATAGTCGTTTTTTATTTAATTGAAATTATTTCATAATTTATTTATTATTAAAAATTAATTATTTATAAATACTTTTTATTATAAAATAATTTTAAAATATCTTTATTTCAATAAAACCTTTTTAAATCAAAACATCATTAGGCTACCATATTGGACTTTGGGTGGTGTTCGAGAAAAATAGGATGCGCCTAAAAGCGATACTCGTCTGACGAATCCCTTTGTTAAAATCGGATATTTAGACAATCAAACGGTGGTTTACTATAAAAATATTCGTCTGACGAGTGTACCCTATTTTAATCGAACACCACCGGACTTTGGACAAAATGGGAATTAGCCTCGGCTCAGCCGAGAGGGAAACTCGATTTATAATTATAATTCATTGATAATCAAGCGAATAAATTTTATTAATAAAATAAAACATGTAATTAACTTGACGAGTGCAGGACAAATCTTTAATTTTAGTAAAAAAATGATTTAATGCGAGTTCTGTAATGACTGCTTTAGCTGTCAAGTATTTTTTTATTTAAATTTTTATAATTAATTTAAAATGAATTACTTATGTAATGTCTCTTGTTATTCACTTGACAGCTAAAGCAGTCATTACAGGGTCTTAATTGCTCCCAGTTCAATTTGAAATTAAAGATTTGTCCTGCACCCGATTAAATTTATTCTGGCTGTAAGTGGTATTTTTTATATAGTTACAGCCAGAATGAATTTTTATTTTGGCTGTAAGTGGTGTTTTTTATATAGTTACAGCCAAAATGAATTTTTACTTTGGTTATATTACTTGTTATTCAAAACTAGAAAGGCACTGTTTTTGACATTCATTACGACCTACGGAATCGCCCAAAATAAATACTCAGGCATGGTAAGAAACAGTTTGGGAATGGATGTGTTGTTTGAGTAAATTATTAGCTGAAAAATTCATTGTATTCTGATACTTTATACCTAATACGTTTTAAATGAAAAAAACAATCTATATATTTATTATCTTGATTTTCATAGGAATAGTTACTTCTTTTCAGCAAGATGACTTGACTCCTGCCAAGCGTATTCAGTCGAATTATGCAACAAATATTGAAACTTTTAGGCAATCTATTGATACGTATTTGTCTATCGCTCAGATGAAAAACCCTGACATCGAAGCCTTATACGATGCCCACATTCAATGCCGTTTAAATTATAAAAAAATCGAACATATTATCGGGCATTACGATGAGCAGTACGTCAAATTTTCGCTCAATGGTGCGCCCTTACCCGTCATCAGGCAAGAGCCGGACAGCATACGTGTGGTAGAACCGGAGGGTTTGCAAATTTTGGATGAACTCGTTGCTGAAGACGAGCCTGACCTTGAAAAAATCATTGAAAAATTGAGTGTTTTGCAAAGTTCATTTTCGGAAATGGCAAGCTATGAGAAAAAACGTCCATTGGAAGATAAGCGAATTTTGGAAGCCATGCGTTCACAAATTGTCAGGGTATTTGCTTTGAGTCTGACGGGCTTCGATACGCCGGGGTCGGGCAATGGTATTGCAGAAGCGGAGGCATCACTTGTGAGTATGCTTAATGATTTTTCTGAATATAAAAACGAATGTACATCAAGTGCTTGTACTTATTTTGCACAAGCGGAAAAGCTCTTTAAAGAAAGTATTGATTACCTCAATGAATACACGGATTTTGATACTTTTAATCGTTTGCATTTTATTCGTGAATGGATGAATCCTTTGTCCGAAGCTATTTTAGATTTTCATCTTGCCATGCAAATCCCAACGGATATGCCGGAACGTGCAGCGACCTTATCCATTAATTATCATGCAAAAAATCCTTTTTCAGATGATTTTTTGAATCCCTACTATTATACCTATCTCAAACCACATCAAGACAATCCGGCAATGGTCAAACTCGGTGGCTACCTTTTTTTCGAACCGGCACTTTCTGTCAACAATCAAATGTCTTGCGGTACTTGTCATCAGCCTGATAAAGCCTTTACCGATAGTCTCCCGAAAAGCCTTGCCAATCATGGCGAAGGAACTGTATTGCGGAATGCGCCCACCATTATCAATGCCATTTATTCTTCGCGGCACTTCTACGATTTGAGGTCCGATAAATTTGAAAATCAGACAATGGATGTCATCAAAAATGCCAAAGAATTTGGTACCGATTTTGACCAAATCAGCGAAAAACTTACCCAAAGCCCTGAATATCAACGACTTTTCGATGAAGCATTTGAATATGCCACTTGGAGCGAAACAAAAATTGACCAATATACCATTACCACTGCAATGGCTTCTTTTGTCAAAAGTATTCGGTCATTCAATTCACCTTTTGATAAATATATTCGTAAAGAAACACAAAAAATAGAACCGCAAGTGGAACAGGGTTTCAATCTTTTTATGGGCAAAGCCGCTTGTGGAACCTGCCATTTCGCACCTACATTTAATGGTCTTGTACCGCCCGATTATCACGAAAACGAAACGGAAGTGCTTGGCGTACCCGCCGATACCACTGCCACCGGACTTGATGCCGACTTGGGGCGTTTTGCCAATGGTCGCGCACACGAAGCCGCCGAACATTATCGTCATTCATTCAAAACCGTTACTGTCAGAAATGTCGCGGTCACTGCGCCATATATGCACAATGGCGCATACGAAACACTCGAACAAGTGGTTGATTTTTATAATAAAGGCGGCGGTGAAGGTATGGGCTTGAAAGTTGATTATCAGACACTTGCACCTGATTCACTTGGTTTGAATATGGATGAACAGCAAGCGATTATCAAATTTATGGAAGCCCTGACGGATACTTCTTTTCAGTCTTATGTTCCGCGTCAGTTACCCGAATTTAACCCTGAAAGTGAGCTAAAAAATATACCGCGTGAAGTAGCATATTGAATAAAGAATTGGCATATTTAAATTTCACAAAAAAGTTTTGACACTTTTTCGACTTCATTTTAAAATGAAAACAATATTTAAGCACTCCGTTTGCTAAACTTCAAAAAGTTTGGTAAACGTAAGTAAAGCACTGATATTTAGCTAATTACAAATTTTAGTGATATACTCACGTTTACCAAACTCGAAAAGTTTAGTAAACGGGATACATTATTTTTTGTTTATCTAAAATGTCAACTACTTTTCTAAACATGCCAAAGAATTTGTAGATTTTAAAAAATCAGGAACTTTCTCAAAAATATAATTGTATTAAACTTTGGATAGAATGGGAATTAGGAAATTGGATTTATATTTGCAAATATATCATTATTGTTTATTTAAAATAAATTAAATGTAATATTTTTTATTTTGTAAAACTTTGCAAAATTCCTTTATCCAAAGTAATACTACATGAACAAATCTAAAGAGTGTGACACATATAAGTGGAATCATAATATAAAATTAAAAAAAGCTTAGATTGGTAAGAGACTCCGTAATGACTGCTTTACAGGCTGACCGCGAATACTGTAATGACTGCTTTAGCTGTCAAGTGAAGTGAAAAAAATATTTATAAATTATTGTTTTTAAATTTATTACAAATTAAAATAATAATTTACTTGACAGCTAAAGCAGTCATTACG
>CALIZI010000109.1 GCA_938028705.1 uncultured Saprospiraceae bacterium
TGCACGCGGAGAGCGCAGAGAACGCAGAGTATTGATTATCAGACCTCTGCGTTCTCTGCGAACTCTGCGTGAAATAGAATTTACAAGAATTATGAAAGAACTATTTTTGAAAATACCCTCTAATTCCTTAGAATCAGGAAAGTTTTGATGTACTGACGTATTGTACGCCGGACGCAATATTCAATTATCCACATATTTATCCCGAAAGCTTTCGGGAGGGAGTGGAAAACCGTAAAAAGTATGTGACCCCGATAGCTATACGGGGATAAGGCACTGACCTTGTATCAATTGATGTGGAATACTGTGGAGAGTATCTTGGCAAGAAGCCAAGTGAGTGCATTTTTTAAAAATAAAAAAAGACCTCGCTGATTCGTAATTCGTTTATTCGAATAAATGGGTCAACGAATAAACGAATTACGAAAATTAATCATTTCTTAATGCAGTAATAGGGTCAAGTTTGGCAGCACGACGGGCGGGGATGATGCCAAAAAGCAGACCAATGGCAGCCGACACACCGAAGGCGAGAAGGACAGACCAAAGGGAGACGATGGTGGGGATTTCGGCAAGGCGGGCGATGGTATCGGCGAGTAATAAACCGAGCGCGACACCGACGATGCCACCGATAAGGCTGATGAATACGGCTTCAAATACGAACTGCTGAACGACATCGGTACGGGTAGCACCGAGCGAGCGACGCAAGCCAATTTCTTTGATGCGCTCCATGACGGAGGCGAGCATGATGTTCATGATGCCAATGCCGCCGACGAGGAGAGAAATACCGGCAATGGCTCCTAATACGATGTTGAAAATGTCTTGGGTGCGTTGTTGTTGTTTGATGAGGAGTTCGGGGATGCTGATTTCGTAATCGGGAACGTTCCAATGGCGGCGTTGGAGCATGCGCCCGACGATGTCGGCGGTGGATTCGAGTTGGGTGGCATTGTTGACGCGGATGACAAGGCGATCGAGTTGGTGATAGTTTTTGGCGGCGGTGGGGTTTTTCTGGTCTTCGTCGCCAAAGGATATGACTCCGGTGTTTTGAAACATATTTGAGGTAAGTCGGGTACGGTCGCGGAAGCGTATGAGTGCGGTTTTGACGGGTACGTAGAGGTCGGAATTGTAGTCGCGGATGCCAAGATTTTCGAGTCCGCCTTTGCCCTCGTAGCGTCTGCCCAATACGCCGATGACGGTGAGCCAAGTATCATCGCATTTGATTTTTTTGCCTATGGGGTTTTCGCCGCTGAAGAGTTTGGTTTGGATGTTTTTGCCAATGATGCAAACGGGCAGACCATCTTTGAGGTGATTTTGATGAAAGGTGTTGCCACGCTCTACGGGCAGGTTGTTGAGTTCAAAAAAAGCGTTGTTGACTCCTACGGAATTGGTTTTGTATTGTCGCCCTTTACGAATGGCATTGACGGGTAATATCAGCTCGGGGCTAACCTTGTCCACCGATGATATCTGTGTCTGAATCGCTTGCACATCATTCATGGATAAGCCCGGTGAAAAGGGGGCTTTGGCGTTTTCTTCGTCTTCTTTGTCGTCTGTTTTTAAGACGGTTTTTACAATAATATTATTGGCACCAATGAGTTTCATCTGTTCCAATAATTCCTGTCGCGCCCCCGTACCTATCGCCAACATCGCAATGACCGCCGACACACCAAACATAATGCCCAATGCCGTCAGTAATGCCCGTAAGCGATTGGTAAATACCGCCTCAAGTGCTGTGTTAAAATTAGAAATCAGACGTTTCATAACTGTGAGTTATGAAATGTAAAATGTAAAATAATAAATGCAAAATGTAAAAGGGTGTAACGCGAATATTTTTACAATCATTTAATAGTTAATAAAATACAAATTAATTAATTTTAAATAAAATCTTTCACGTCCTATCGTCACTTTTACATTTTACATTTATTATTTTATATTTTACATTTCCAAGATTCAGCTTTGTTTTTGTTTTTCCACAACGGGCAGCACTACTTCTCCGGGTTTGGCGGGGGTGATGACTGCGGGTTGTTGTTCTTGTTGTTGTTCTTTTTCGTGTTGTTGTTTGATGTCGTCGCTCAGGCGTACCAAGTCCAAATCGTCGGGATTTTCGGGAATGGAATGATGGACTTCTTCGCCTTTTTCGATGCCATATTTGATGATAACTTGTGCATCGTTGTAGGCTCCTGTGATGACTTCCTGACGAATGGTTTTGCCGTCTTTGTCCATGAAAACATAATTGGCTTCCTCGTTATTGTGCAAGGCTTCAAGCGGAATATAGACCACGTCTTTGTAGGACTTGGTGAGGATGGTATTGGCACTCGTCATGGCAGGGCGCAGGAGGTCGTCGCTTTGGTCAATTTGTATTTTGACCTCAAATACTTTTGCATCAAAATTGGGGCGTTGTTGACCGATATTGCCTTTTTCGATGACCGTTCCGGTGTATTCGTTGTCGGGTATGGCATCTATTTGTATGGTGACAAGGTCGCCGATTTTTACGCGACTAATATCAATCTCGTTGACAAAGACATTGGAAACCATTGAGCTTAAATCGGGCAGGCTCGCCACCACCGAGTTCCATGAACTAATGGTAGAACCCGTCGTCACTTTATTGCCTCGCCAATCGCGCTCATAAATCACCATGCCATCGCTCGGTGCATAAACGGTGAACTGCTTGCTGCTTGATTTGACTTCCTTGAGTTTTTTATATACTTTACCACGCTCTGATAATACTTTTCCGACTCTGGCATCTGCTTTTTGTTGTTCCAAATCATAATTTTTCAAGGCAGTATCATAGTCGCGTTGGAGTTTTTCCAAATCGCTTTGGATGCGGTCTTGTACTTCTTTGGGTTCGTAAATGTTGATACCGACTTCCTTTTCTTTATTGATAATGCTAAATTTGAGTTCCTTGATTTGGTCTCTCAATTTGCTCATTGCAATAGCGGTATCGCGCTCTACTTGGTCGCGTTCTACATTGACATCAATGATGCGGTCGCGGTGGTCGTCCTTTTGTTTGTCGAGTTCCGTTTCGTCCAATTTGGCTACTATATCTCCTTTTTTGACAATCGTACCTTCTTTGATCAAATCCAAAATCTTGACCTGCCCCATACCTCGTATGCCTTGTGGTCCGCGTACTTTTACCGAGTTTTTGGCTTGCAACTCGCCCGTAGCTGTCACCGATATATCGAAATCGCCATGTTTGGCAGGTACTTTTATGGCTTTGATTTGCTGTTCGGTATCGCGTTGTTGATACATGTACCAAGCTCCGGCACCAACTAACAATAAGAGCAGAAATAAGAAGAATATTTTACCGTTCATAATGAGTTTTTCATTGTTGGATTGCTTCGCGGTTTTACTGTTTTATGTTGATTTTCTTGTTGCACAAAAAACAATATAACCATATAGTTATGAAACCATGAATATGCAATTTGTCAAGAATACTGCGTTTTGTCAAATTTTAAATAATAAATATGAGTAAATTTATCACAAAATAGCTATGTATGGTTGATTCATTAGCAAATTTAAGCAAAGATTAACCTAGTATTCGGACTTTTGACAAGGGGGAATTAATGAATTATTTGAACGGATAATCAGATAGATTTGTTGCCTTAAATTTTAAATGATTTTATATTAAAATAAAAATATTTATAAATTATTTTGATAGTTTAATATTTTAAAAATAAAATTATATTTATAATTAAAATGGGATATTTATTCCAAATTTGTGCTAAAACTCGTCTGACATTTTCAAAATCTACCGATGATCTCATTTTTTCCGACAAAGTTTAAATGTCAGACGAGTTTTAGCACAAATTCAAGTATAGACATTATCTATATTGAATAAAAATCGAATATAATATTGCCAATTTATATTTTGTACTCCAAGAGCAATATTCTGCGTATCCACATATTTATCCCGAAAGCTTTCGGGAGGGAGTGGAAAACCGTAAAAAGTATATGAAAACGATAAGGCACTGACCTCGTATCGCTAAGTGTGAAAAATTGCGGAGAGTATCTTGCGAGGAAGTCAAGTGAAAGCATTTTTTAATATAAAAAAGACCTCGTTAGTTCTAAAACAATTTCCAAATTCCAAAAAAATGAAAGTCAAGGTCATTCCGTCTTGGTTGAACCGAGAAAATAAAAAACAATATTTAAGAAATCCGTTTGCTAAACTTCAAAAAGTTTGGTAAACGTAAGTAAGGTACTAATATTTAGACAATTACAAATTTCGGTGATATACCTACGTTTACTAAACTCGAAAAGTTTAGTAAACGAGGTACAAGTGGTCCGGCGTTTTCCCTGCGACGGCTAAAGTCAACCTGTGCGATTAAAATAAGTTGAGACTTGCAAATCGACTTTTTGCGATAAAGGTACGTTAGTGCCGACCCTGTTTGTAGTAAAATAATCCCCAAAACCTCCTAAGCTCCGTAGGAGCGCACTGTTTGTACATTTAACGGTGTCGGTGCTACGCACCTTGATAAGTTTTGCTTGGTTTTTTGCTACAAACAGGGGCGATGCTAACGCATCTTGAACGACATAAAGCGAAATTCCACCCCTTACTATTTTAATCGCACAGGTCGGCTAAAGTCGTCGATACAGGGCTTTATTTCGCTACAAAAAGCCATTAATATAATTGAGATAGCCTTGTGGTCCCCTTTCTTTTGTCCAGAATTTGACGGACTTTTGTAGTTTACGCAAGCAAGCGAGTAAGGTATCTTCAAAGGAAGTGGTTTTGTTGACAAGACTGAATCGCTGGGGTTTTTCGGAGGGTGGTGCAAGTTCGCGACGCAGTTCCAATACTTGTTGTACACCGTCAAAAATCATTTGTTCGCTATCGGAAAGATTTTCGGGCGGACGAGGCGTTCTGCCGCGTGCGACCTGCCTTTGGCTCTGTATCAATGCCTCGTAAGCCTTCAGCACTTCCTTGTCTTTCATGTCAGGGTAGTCTTTTCTGTAGATGTCTATGACAATGGCTTCGATATTTTGGAGGATGTCTAAGTTATCATCTATAAATTTCATAGTGTGAGAATGTGGAGTAAAGAGTGTGAGAGTAAAGAGTGTGAGAGTAAAGAGTGTAGAGAATTTTACTAATTTAAATTATTTTGTACTCAACTCTCTCACTCTTTACTAATTAAAAGTTACTACGTCCATATATTCTTTTTCAAATTCGGCGATAGCTGTCGCTTTTTGTATGGCATCCCAACCGAATTCTTTTGCCATTTCGTCGGCGATGAAAGGGTATAATTCGGGGAGGGAGTCGCGTTCAAAATACAGTCTTCCGGTGCGCCGGACGAGATAATCGCATAAGTTATTGCACATTTCGTAGTGAATGCCGTACCACATTTCAGCGATTTGGAGTCGCTCTTTTGCGTCACTGACTTCGGCATATAGTTCGTAGGCTTTTTCTATAATAATATCAACGTTTGTACCATATTTATAGACCAAATCTACGACCTGCGCTTTGGTCAAACCAATCTGCGTCACTTCGCCTGTCCGTTTTTTAATGAAGGTTTTAAGGGCGCGTTTGGAATCGAAATCGCCACCGGAAATTCGTATTTTATCGGTGGTACATGGTTCGAGTTTTTTATATTGTTCGGGTTGTTCTTTTTGTAAAAATTTGACGACCTGATTGACCACGCGCTCTGCCATTTTTCGATAACCGGTGAGTTTGCCACCTGCAATGGAAATCAAGCCCGAATCGGCATAAAAAATTTCGTCTTTGCGGGAGAGTTCGGAAGGATCTTTCCCTTCCTCGTAAATGAGCGGACGCAAACCCGCCCAAGAAGAAGTCACATCGTTTTTGGTCAAATTGGCGGAAGGAAACATATAATTGGCTGCCTTCAACACGTAATCTACGTCTTTGTCATTGGTATGCGGCTCATCGGTTTCGCTCGTATAATGCGTGTCCGTCGTGCCTACGTAAGTCACACGCCCACGCGGAATGGCAAAGACCATTCGCTTGTCGGCATCCACATCGAAATAAACGGCTTGTTGAATTGGTAGTCGCTCGTAAGGTACTACAAGGTGAACGCCTTTGGTCAGGTGCAGACGTTTTCCGGTAAGGCGTATATCATCGAGTTGGCGCACTTCATCCACCCAAGGACCTGTGGCATTGACGATTTTTTTGGCGTGTAAATCGTAAAATTTATTGGTAATATGGTCTTTGACTTTAATACCCTTGACTTTCTTTTTATCTGTATAAAAATATTCAATCGCTTCGGTATAATTGATACATTTTGCGCCACGCTCTTGTGCCGATTTGAGGTTTTCAATGGTCAGGCGGGCATCATCTGTTCGATATTCGTAATATATACCGCCACCTTTCAAAACATCTGTGCGAAGCAGAGGTTCTTCTTTTAAAGTGTCTTCTTTGGAGAGCATTTTCCGGCGTTCTTTGGACTTGACACCTGCCAGATAATCATAGACCCATAGTGCCATCGAACTCGTCAACTTGCCCAATTCGCCACCTTCGATAATCGGCAACAACATTCGCTCAGGGATAACGATATGGCGTGCATTGCGGTGTACAATTGCCCGTTCCAAGCCCACCTCGCGTACCAATCCTACTTCAAGTTGTTTCAAATATCGTAAACCACCATGTATCAATTTGGTGGAGCGGCTACTCGTTCCCCATGCAAAGTCTTTTTTTTCGACCAGCATGACCTTCAAGCCACGCACCGTAGCATCCAAAGCGATACCCGCACCTGTGATACCGCCGCCTATCACCAATAAGTCAAATTCTTCGTTTTGCGCCTCCTCAAGTATCGACTCTCTATGTATGCCAGAAAATATTGTTTTTTTCATTAAAATAATGAGTGAATGAATGAATTATTGAATTAGTGCATATATAAATCACTACATATCAATGATTTAATTCAGAATTTTATTTTTTAAAGATATAGAGCGTGTAATAATATAGCAAGGAAACAACAAAAATCTATTTTCGTTTATTGTCTCTTGAACCGAGTAAATATGCTTTAAGAAAATCATTAATATCTCCGTCGAGTACCTTGTCGGGGTTATGGACTTTATGTTCGGTGCGAAGGTCTTTGACCCAACGGTCGTCCAATACATAACTGCGGATTTGTGAGCCGAAATCAATTTTATCTTTGTTGGCTTCTACCTGATCTTTCGTGGCATTACGCTTGCGTATTTCGAGTTCGTACAGGCGCGATTTGAGCATTTGCATCGCCTTCTGCCGATTGGCAAGTTGAGAGCGTTCTATCTGACAGACCACGACAATGCCCGTTGGTTTGTGGGTCAATTGGACTTTGGTTTCTACCTTATTGACGTTTTGTCCACCTGCACCGCCGGAGCGCGAAGTATGAAAATCTATATCCGAAGGCTTGATGTCAATTTCGATAGAATCATCAACAACGGGATACACAAAAACAGACGAAAAGGAAGTCTGTCGCTTGCCCTGTGCATTAAAAGGACTGATACGCACCAACCTGTGTACGCCGCTTTCGCCTTTGAGGTAGCCGTAAGCAAATTCGCCTGTAAATTCCAATTCCGCAGATTTTACACCCGCCACATCACCATCTTCACGACTGATTTCACGGACTTTGTAACCGTTTTTTTCGCCCCACATGATGTACATTCTCATGATCATTTCCGACCAGTCGTTGGCTTCCGTACCGCCTGCACCGCTATTGATTTTCAAGATACAATTGAGTTCGTCTTCCTCTTGGTCGAGCATGGCTTTGAGTTCTGCCAGATCCATAGCAGTGAGCGCAATCTCGTATTGTGCATCTACCTCTTCGGGTGTAGCTTCCCCTTCTTGCGAAAACTCATATAGTACGCCAAGGTCGTCTATGAGGCTCTCCAAGTCATTATATTCTTGTATGCGTTTCTTGTTGGAATTTAGGGTTTTGAGGACGGTTTGTGCAGCTTTATTGTCTGACCAAAAATCAGGATCGCCCGCACGCTGCTCGTCTTCTTCTATGAGTTGTAACCGCTTATCAACGTCAAAGATACCTCCTTATAACGCCCAGTCGGTCTTGAAGTGATTTTAATTGTTCTGTTGTCATGCCGCAAAGGTACGGAAATTAAAGGAATTAAATATCGTGATTCGTAACTTGTTGATTCGTGATTTGTTTTTGCAATATGATTTAAAATTGGAAGTCGAGTCAGACTGATTTTAGGTTCACAATCCTTGATAATACATCAAACTCTCACCAATAGTGACTTCATCGCAGGTTTGGTTGACAACGGCTTCTCCGGTGCGTCGAAGGAGGGTAAAATTAATTTTGGCGTTTTCGTTCTTTTTATCGTTTCGCATCAGTTGGATGAGGATTTCAAAACTGTCAATATCGAGTTCTTTTTTTCCGAAAATTCTTAGGATAAATTCGGTCAGTATTTTCAATTCGCTTTGCTTAAAAGTGAAGGTCTTGAAGGACAACCACGCTTCACAAATCATCCCAATCGCAATAGCTTCACCATGCAGTAGCGGCTTGCGCGAATGGAACGAATAACTCTCCACTGCATGACCAATCGTATGTCCGAAGTTGAGGATTTTACGCAAGCCTTTTTCGTAAGGGTCAGCTTCTACTACCGCTTTTTTGATATGCAAAGAAGGCAGGACGAAATCAGAGATAGTCGTAGGATGCAGAAAGTTGGTTTCTTTAATATCTGACCAGTATTTTTCGTC
Source organism: uncultured Saprospiraceae bacterium (assembly GCA_938028705.1). Lineage (GTDB taxonomy): Bacteria > Bacteroidota > Bacteroidia > Chitinophagales > Saprospiraceae > JAHDEO01. The sequence continues at coordinate 8,633 of CALIZI010000109.1, forward strand.
ATAAATCAATCCGTGTTTTACGATTTCCGCAAAGCCGCTTCGCAATTCGCGTTTTGAAAGAGTCTCCAAAAACGGCGGATAAATAAACACTGCCTGCGGATTGGCAAACAAACCAATGGAGTTCTTAATTCCCTGAAAATCAATGCCTAACTTACCACCTACCGAAGCATCTACCTGTGAAAGTAAGGTCGTCGGAAATTGTATAAAATCAATACCCCGCTTAAATGTACCTGCACAAAAACCGCCCATATCGCCGATCACACCACCACCCAAATTAATCAGCACCGAATTGCGGTCAGCTTCATATTCCATCATTGTTTTCCAAATTGCCTGACAAGTAGCAATGTTTTTGTGCTGCTCTCCCGCCGGAATTTCAATCACTTGCGCCGAGATATTGACATTCGCCCGAAACAAAGGCAGACAATCGCGCCCCGTATTTTCATCCACCAAAATCAAGATACGCGAGTAGCCTCTTTGCTTCAACAAATAAACAAAATCTTTCCAAATATCATCCCCCACAAATATCCGATAATCTTTTAATTCTAATATGTTCATAAAGACGTGTTGACGTGTTGTAGTGTTGTAGTGCTGTAGTGTTGTAGTGTTGACGTATTCTTGCGAACTACAACACTTCAACACATCAACACTTCAACACTTAGAAATACTCCATGCTTGCGGTTTATCGTCAAAACCTTGTTTCATGTACGCCCATGTTGCTTTGAAATAATCCGAATTTCGATATGCATTCAGTGCGGCTTCGTCGTCCCATTCGCTGATAGTGAAAAAAATGCGGGGGTCTGCTTTATCTTGAAATAACTCAACAGCATGACAGCCCGGCATGGTCAGTATTTTTGTCTGCCTTGCGGGAAATTTTTCGATAAATTCCACAATTTTTTCCGGCTTGAACGTGAGTTTGACTATTCTTTTCATGGTAAAAATGGACAGCTAAACAGGCTGACCGCGAACTCGTACAGGCGATTTTAATCGCCATGTTTAGTATAATTTTTATTTATAATAATTTGCAAATGAAAATTATACAAATTGTATTTATTTTTCACATGGCGAATGAATTCGCCTGTACGGTATTCCCGGTCAGCCTGTAAAGACAGTCCGTACTATTTCGTGTTAATGAAAATCAATTTGTACTGTATCATCAATTTTTAATCCTAAAAGGCTGGATGCTTTGCCCATATTAATCGCAATTTCAAGATAATCCGCAGCATTAAACAAACACAAAGTCTCCCCTATCGGCACATCGCTGTATTGTTCACTAAGGCTTTTAATGGGGTCATACCTTTTAAAAAATAAAGAAAATGACCGCCCCGACTGTACACGACGAAATAGGTCTTTTTTTATATTCAAAATAACATTATCGTAATTGTCAATATGAATCACCGAACCGCGTATTTGCGATTTACCGATGACGGGTTGCAGTGTAATACGCTGCGTAGGTGTCTCTACCAACTCACCAATTTCTGTAAAGGGTTTTTCGGATAAAATATGCGCCACCGAGTAGGTAAAAATTTCATTGAGGGGAAATGTACTTTTATCCTTATAAGGTATAGCATACATTTTTTCGGGCATGGCATTAAACGTGAGTGAGAAAATACCATTATCCGGTCCGATAAAATAATATCCTTCGTGTTCTATCGCAACAAACTGTTTTTCTTTACCATAAAAATTATTAACACTTACAATATGAATACTCCCCTTCGGAAAATTTTTATATACATTCGCCAATACAAAAGAAGCCTCCACGATATTATAGGTCTCAATACGGTGCGTAATGTCCACGATATTTAAAGCAGGATTTGTGCATAGTAATGCGCCCTTAATCATGCCTGCGTAGTAGTCATGGTCACCCAAATCCGTTGTGAGTGTTATAATATTCATGAATTATTTTTAATAAAAAATGAAAAATTTATATTAATAAATCACAATATGTAGTTTAAGTAATTTTTATTTAAGCTGCAAGAACGCAAATTTATAATTAATTACAAAGAAACCGGACACCAAGTACCCAATAACAAATTCCAAACAACAAATTCCAAATTCCAAATTCCAAATTCCAAATTCCAAATTCCAGGTATTGAATTATTAAATATAAAAATTTATAATCTGTTTTTTGAAGAATTTGGAATTTGGAATTTGTTGTTTGGAAGTCTCATGTTGCTTCACTACTTTTGTCATTTTAAAATAGTTCATAGTCTATGGTTGATAGTTCATGGTAATATACAGAACTAAAAACAGTGGATTATTAATTCAAAAAATATATAATTATGAGACCTTATCAGGCGAATTTAATTAATGCTATTATACTCATTGCGCTCGGTCTTTGGGCGTTCCTTACCAATATGGACGGTTCTAAAACTCAATTGATTGCACCCGCTTTCGGATTAGTTTTATTATTAATGTCTCCGGGGGTGAAAAAGGAAAATAAAGTTGTTGCACACATTGTGGTTGTGTTGACTTTGTTGCTATTTATCGCACTATTCAGACCATTTATGAACGCCACAGGCTTACCCAAAATGCGTGTTGGTGTTATGATGTTCAGTTGTTTGGTGGCACTTGCAGTGTTTATCAAAAGCTTTATTGATGCACGGAAAAATAAAGCAGCGTCGTGAATTGGTTATTCATTGATTCTTCGCCCCTTAATTTATTGATAATCAGCATCTTGACTTGTCAGACATTTTGAAAATGTCTGACAAGTTGGCTTCCTAAAAATCAAAAATCAGAACAAACCTAATAATACTGTCAGCCTGACGGTGCCACCTTATTGTCAAACCGATAGCTTCGCAATATATCATGAGATACTACTTTCCAGTCATTTTAATCGCCATTCTTTTCAGTGCCTGTCTGCCGGAAGAACCGGGAAACATTATCAATTTTTCGATAAGTGATGAAACGGTGCAGGAGATTTTTCGCTTGCAGGATGAACGGGATACAAAGGGCTTGCTCGAATATACCGAACACGTTGATGCGACCTATCGTTATGCAGCAGCAACAGCTTTGGCATCGGTGCAAGACAGTGTGGCGGTGCCGACATTGTCGCGGATGTTGCGCGATACGAGTGAGGATGTGCGTTATCGGGCGGCTTATGCTTTGGGACAGACCGCTGACGAAAAATCAGTGGATAGTCTGATATTGGCTTTTCCGCGTGAGCAATCGCGGCGGGTGCAATCAGCAATACTTGAAGCCGTCGGTAAAACGGGTAGTGAAAGGACCTTGCGGCAGATTAGCAGTGTAAAAACCTATAAGCGGAGTGACACCCTTTTATTGGAAGGTCAGGCAAGGGCAATTTATCGTTTTATGAATCGCGGCATCACTGCCCCCGAAGGTACGACACGTATGATTGAGCTATTGCAATTGAATACACCGACATCGGTAAGGCAGTTGGCAGGCGATTATTTGAGGCGTGCAAAGGATGTTAATTTAGAAAATTATCAAACCGAATTAATTGATATTTTTCAAAAAGAACAACAACCTAATGTACGGATGTTTGTGGCTTCGGCACTTGGCAAAACGGATGGTCGATCTGCAAGAGACACGCTAACTACTGCCTTTTTCTCGGAGCGTGATTATAGAGTTAAAATCAACATTATCAGGGCATTAGCTGATATGAATTATACGGCGGTGCGTCCGATGATGATGCAGGCAGTAAGGGATAATAATCCAAAAGTAGCTTATACGGCAGCGCAGTATCTGCGAAATAATGCGCCAAGTTCTGACGGTTTGGTCTTGCATCAATTGGCTTTGGATGCCACACATTGGCGGGTACGTGCAGAGCTACACGCCGCAGCACTCGGACGTACAAGCGTGAATGCCATACAGACGCGGGTAGGGTATAGCACCGAGATAAAAACGCTCTACGAAAAATCACAAAATCCATACGAAAAAGGCGCATTGCTGAATGCACTCGCCGAACATGCACCCAATTATGCCTACATTACAGAAGCCATGTTTGACTCCACGACTACGGCGGTGCGGAAGAGCTATGGCATACAGGCATTGGTGGATTTGCGGAGCCGGAAGGACTTTGAAAAACTGGCAGGCTGGAAATCGGGAGAGACCAAAAAAGCACTCGCCGCTACCTTCAAACGTGCCATAGAAAGCGGCGACGTAGCCCTGATAGCTACCACAGCGGGCGTACTCCGCAATCCAAAACTGAATATGCGACGGGAATATCCGGGCGCAGGTTTTATGACCGATGCACTGAAAAAAATGCAACTCCCACGCGATGTGGAAGCCTATAATGAACTACGCCGCACCGTCAATTTTTTTCGTGGTGAAGATACGGAACGCGGTATCGCTGCCCCGCTCCACAATCACCCGATTGACTGGGAAATTATCAATAGTTTATCCGATAATCCTAAAGCATTTATTCAAACGCCACGAGGTACTATCGAACTGGATTTGCTGGTGAATGATGCGCCCGGCTCGGTAGCCAACTTCGTAAAATTGGTGCGAGACAGCTTCTATATCGATAAAAACTTTCACCGGATAGTACCGAATTTTGTCGCGCAGGGCGGTTGTCCGCGTGGCGATGGTTGGGGGAGCCTCCCCTACTCTATTCGCTCTGAAATCGGACCGAATTATTACAATGATGAAGGCTATATCGGCATGGCTTCCGCCGGAAAAGATACGGAGTGTACGCAGTGGTTTATCACACACTCGCCTACGGCACATCTGGACGGGCGTTATACGATTTTTGGGAAAGTGACTAGTGGGATGGATGTGGTGCATGGCTTGGAGATTGGGGATTTGATTGAGGCGGTGGAGGTGGAATAGGAACAGGACATCGGGGGTTGGGATGTCCTGTTATCTTGGTAACTAAAATTTACTAAGTGTTAAACTTAATCGTGATTTTTACCAAATTTTTGTAAGAGTGCCATTGCTTTGATAGCCTACAAAAGCTACAGATTTGGCTATGGAATTATTATAAGGCCATGTCTTACAATCCCATACTGTGCAATCATAATGCCCACCGGAAGAAGTTCTGTCTCTTCTTGTGTAGCCAATATAGTTGCCAGATGAATTGTAGTGATAAATCCATAGAGCAAGAGTTTTGGGTCCACGCCAATCCACTACCCCTTCTTTGAGACGAATAACTTTATTGCATGATAATCTACTCTCTAATTCTTGATTAGTGTTTTCCAACATGGAATTTGCTAATACTTCTTCTGGACTTTCAGGTAAATCTTCAATCGAAAATACGATTGCATCTTCTTGAACATTCATGTCAATAATCTCATCTTCAAGTGTAGATGCTGTTTGTTCGCAGGAAGTCATAAAGACAACAACTGCCATGATAGCCAACAGGCTGAATAAAATGCTTTTTACTTTTAAAGTTTTCATATTAAAATGTTTTAAAATAGTTAAATAAGATTATAAATTTTAAAATGTGAATACACGTAATTATCACACCGATTCATACAGAGACGGTATATAATTAGTGTCAACTAAAAACTGTGTAAGTGCCTGTAAAAACAGGACTTGTAATGGAATACGTTTTGTAAAGTGGTTATGATAGCATTGTTTCCAAGGTACTTATATCTAAAAAGTATCGTCTGTGTAGATATAAGGCAGAAATTCCTTGCAGAATGTTCCGCCTTGTAAGGAAATTTTATTTGCCGGATATAGTGAGGGTTATTACGCCTTACTACTTATTATTAGATTACCGAACTTTTTTCAGAAATTAAAAAGGGTTAAATCTCATTAATCTCAGCAAAATTAACCACCCGGCTCAATAATAATTGTGCAGGTATCCCCAAAAAGCCTAAATCCTCTTTCGTCTTCTACAAAACAGTCTAGTTCTACGGAACTGAACATTCCTAAAACTTTATCAAAGCACCAAGTAAATGTACAGGAATCGCTTGAACACTCAAATCTTCTATTTCTGTTGGAATCAGTAATAACTACTTTTTCGTTGGAATCAAGGTTTTTAGGTTTAACGGTAATCTCATAACATTCTTCGTTGGCATTGCTTGATACATAGGTTACAGTCATAGAAAAGCTTGAATTATTTAGCTTAATTATTTGCTGTGCATTTAGAGTTTGCGCTCCTATTAAAGATAATAAAAGAAGCAAAATTTGAACTTTTAATTTTTTCATAGTTACTGTTTTTTGATTATGAAATAAAGTGTACGATAAAATGTGTTTGTTTGGAATTGTTGATGCAAAGATGAATACAAAATCATTCCATGTAAACGGAATGTGAAAAGCATTTATCATTAAAAAATGTCTTTATTTATATTTTTATTTTAAAATATTTCTTTTATATTGTACTTATTTTCAATAACTTAATACCATTAAAAGAATAAACACTTATCATAAAAAATGATAGAAAAAAAAGCATTTGAAGAGACAAAAATGATGGTTTTAATTCGTCATTTGAATAAAAAAGAATTTAAAAGCTTGGGATTATGGGTACGTTCTCCCATTCACAATAGTTCTAAAATGGTCATCAAATTATACGATATTCTCAAAAAACATCATACAACAGGCAAACCCTTAGAAGCATTTACCCTCATGCAGAATATGAATATATTACCAAAAGGAGCAAAGCGTAAAGACATTTCGGAAAAGAGCGAACAAGATTTGAGGCACATCATGAGTTTGCTGACTATACAGATAGAGGATTTTTTGATTTGGAAAAAAGGAAAAGAGGATACTATTGGCAATCGTCGCCTTCTTATGCAAGTTTTATTAGAAAAAGAATCATTCAAGCTGGCGTATATGGCTATGAATAAATCCCAAAAAAAACACCAATCCTCTAAGATACGTAATGTTGATTATTGTATAAATGACTACAAACTGGCAGAGGTAAACAACTATATAAATGTTTCTCTTAAAAACAAAGACTCAGCTACATCTTTGAAGAAAGTTGTGAGCGCATTAGAACAGTCCTGTTTGAGTCAATTACTAGATTATTATTGTGCTGTATCGAACACTAAACGCATTATAAAAATAGATAATTCTCCTTTTATGGAAGTTGTCAAAAACTATATTGAAAATAGCGGTGAAAAACAAGATTTTACTGTTGAGATATACTACAGATTATTAAAAATGTTGGAATATGAACAGCCGCAAGATTATTATGCTTTAAAGGCACAATTATATAATTCACTTGATGCATTTGATATCAATGATCTCAAGAAATTTTTTAATTGTCTAACTAACTATTGTTATCGAAAATTCAAGCAAGGTGACGAGGAATTTGCACAGGAACGATTTAATGTATTTAAGAAAGGAATTGAATTAAAATTTTGGTCTTCAGGAACTTACTTTTCAGAACATCAATTTATTCACATAGTAAAAACAGCCCTGCATGTAGGCGAATTGAATTGGCTGGATGATTTTTTTCAGTCACATAAAACCTTATTGAATCCAAGAGTACAAGAGGATATAATCAATTATTATCACGCTTTAAAAGATTTTAAATTGAAGCGATATAAGGAAGTCAACAATCATTTAGAGAAGATTAATACCAAGCAAGATTTTGCTTATTATATGGAATCCAAAGTATTGCTCATCAAAATTTATTACGATAATAATGAATTGACAATAGATAATGCAGATGAACATCCTATTAATAATGAGAGAGAGAATATTGAAAAATATGTTGCGCCTAACAGCAACAAGAAAATGTCGGAACCTGTCCGCCAACAATACAGCAACTTCGCCAATTTCTTCAAACGCATCCTCAATCGCAAAAAGAAACTCATTTACAAAGAATCACTCACCAAAGCCAATCTCCAAGTCCTCCAAAAAGACCTTGCCAAACTCAAACCCTTGATAGAACGCGCATGGTTGGAGGATAAGATTACAGAATTGATGAAAGAGCTTACAAATTGACGGAAAAGGTATTACAAAGTATGAAAATACACTGTTCAAATCGCTAAAAACAAACCATCCTTTGGATAATTTGAATATATAATGTAACTTCAATATCGGCAAAAAAATGTTCTACACATTTTTCACCTGTCAAATAATTTTTTTTAAAAATATAAACCATGAAAAACTGGGCAGAAAACATTAGCTGGACACCTTCCGAAATTGCTTACCCGACGAGCGAAGATGCCATTCAACAAGTCGTTTTGAGAGCTGCCAATTCGCGTAAGAAAATCCGTGTTATCGGTACGGGGCATTCCTTTACCGCTTTGTGCCATACGGATGATATTTTGGTCAGTTTGGATGAATATCAGGGCATCATTTCAGTAGATAAAGCGCAATGTCAGGCAAGCGTAAAAGCCGGAACAAAACTCAATCTCTTGGGCGATTTATTGTTCAAAGAAGGTATGGCAATGGAAAATTTGGGCGATATTGACGTGCAATCTATCGCCGGTACGATTAGCACAGGTACACACGGAACGGGTAAGGCTTTTGGTACGATTAGCACGCAAGTCATCGCACTCAAATTTGTCAATGGAAAAGGAGAAATCGTGGAATGTTCGATGACCAAAAATCAGGAATTATTCAAAGCCGCGCAAGTATCTTTGGGTGCATTGGGCATCATTACGAGCATTACTTTACAGTGTGTGCCAAGCCATAAATTATTTTTGCAAAACGGAAAAGAACCGCTTGATTCCGTCCTCTCCAACCTTGACGCTTACAATCAACAGAACCGAAATTTTGAATTTTATTGGATGCCATACACGGAAATCGCATGGACAAAAACGACTAATATCGTAGAGGAAGGCGAACCCGATAAGGTCAATTTTTTTAATTATTGGTCGGAATATGTCATGGAAAATTACTCCTTCAAACTACTTTGCGAAATAGCCCGTCTGTTTCCTTCTCAAAATGAAAGGGTCTCAAAAATAACTGCGGCAAGCATTAATACCGTAAAAAAAGTATATCACAGCCATAAAATTTATGCTACAAAGCGGCTGGTCAAATTTACGGAAATGGAATACAACATCCCCGCCGAAGCCTACCAAGATGCCTTCAAAGAAATGCGTAAAAAGATTGACACTAAGCAATTCAATATCCATTTTCCGATAGAGAATCGTTGGGTCAAAGGTGATGACATTCTAATGAGTCCGGCGTATGGAAGAGACTCTGCCTACATCGCCTGTCATGTCTATAATAAGAAAAATAACAAGCCTTATTTTGAGGCTTTAGAGCAAATTTTCAGAGCTTACGGCGGACGACCACATTGGGGGAAAATGAATACCTTATCGCCACAAGATGTCGCTGATTTGTACCCTCAATTCGCTACATTTGCCAAACATCGGCAAGAACAAGACCCTGAAAAGGTGTTTGTTACGCCTTACTTGGAAAAGCTATTAGGTGTATGATTTCTGTTATTTTGGAAATGTAAAATGTAAAATAATAGTAACTACTCAGGTTCTCTCCTGATTTTTAAAGAATAAAAAAAATATATACCTTTGCATTGTGACAAAAGATGCTCAAATAGCTAAACTTTTATCAGAAAATAGTGAATTAAAAGCTGATAATTTGACTTTGACTCAACGA
>CALIZI010000110.1 GCA_938028705.1 uncultured Saprospiraceae bacterium
AAAATTACCTTATGGCAAGTTGGTATGTCGGTTGGTAAATTCAATTCAGTAAAGTTTTCGCAAAAATAATAACTATATTTGTAAATTTTAAATCTTTTTTCTTGAACTCAAATTTTTAAGGGTAGTAGGTAGTTACGAAAATTATTATTAAAATCTAAAAAGAATATAGTGTAAATATTTTTAATGTAAATTTAAAAAATATAATTATTTTAATAATAAATAAAATCACGTCCTATCGACACCTTATTTATTTTACATTTATTATTTTACATTTCAATCCCTCCCCAAAATCCTTATTCACTATAAAACTATTGATATGATTGTTTTGAAAAAGTATAAAAAAATTGTTCTGCTTGTTGCGGTGATGATGAGTGGTGTGTTTTTCATTTCTACGGATTACAACAAGTATTTTGAAATATCCAAAAACCTCGAAATATTTGCCAATATGTATAAGGAACTCAATACGGCTTATGTGGACGAGATAGACCCTGCGAAGTTGATGCGTACCGGAATTGATGCCATGCTCGAATCGCTCGACCCTTACACCAATTATATCTCAGAAGCTGAAATGGAAGGCTTCAAATTGCAGATTACAGGTAAATATGGTGGCATAGGTGCGGGCATTCGCAAGACTAAGGAGAGGGATTATGTCGTCATCACCGAACCCTACGAGGGCTTTCCGGCACACAAGGCAGGTTTGCAGGCAGGCGATATGATTATCAGTATTGCAGGCAAATCGGCGAAAGACAAGACGACCAAAGAAGTCAGCAACATCCTTAAAGGCGCACCCGGCGACGAAGTCACCTTTACAGTGCGTCGCCCCGGCACACCCAAAGATTTTGAAGTTACCGTCACTCGCGAGGAAGTCAAAATTCCCAATGTACCTTATTCCGGCATGATAGACGACGAAACCGCTTACATCACACTGACCACTTTCTCTGAAAGAGCCGGTAAGAATGTAGCTGATGCTTTACAAAAATTGCAAAAAGATAATGAGGTGAAATCCGTCATTTTGGATTTGCGTGGCAATGGTGGTGGTTTGCTCAAAGAAGCTGTCAACCTATCCAATGTATTCATTGACAAAGGCGAGGAAGTCGTTACCACACGCAGCCGAAGTGTAGAAAATGACCGCAGTTTCCGTACCCTCAACAAGCCGATGGACCTCGAAGTGCCATTGGTTGTTTTGATAGATGCCAGTTCTGCTTCCGCTTCCGAAATCGTATCGGGTGTCATGCAGGATTTGGACAGAGGCATACTCATTGGGCAAGAATCCTTTGGAAAAGGGCTTGTGCAAAACACTCGCGAAGTCGGTTACGGTTCAAAACTCAAACTCACCACAGCCAAATACTACATTCCAAGCGGCAGGTGCATTCAGGCTGTTAATTATAAGGACGGCAAATCCACAACCATAAAAGATTCTTTGCGTACCGAATTTAAAACGCGCAACGGCAGAAGCGTTTTTGACGGAGCAGGAGTCAAACCTGACATTGAAGTCGAGATAGAAGAACTCAGCAATATCGCCAGAACGCTGGTTCGCAAAAATATCATCTTCGATTATGCTACTGAATACAAGCAGCGCAATGCCGAAATTGCACCTGCCAAAGCATACACTTTTTCAGAAACAGATTTTAAAGATTTTGAGCGATTCCTCAACGAGCGCGATCATTCTTACGATACTGCCAGCGAGAAAGAACTCAAACAACTCGAAGAAAAAGCGAAGAAAGAAAACTATTATGATGCCATCAAAACCGACCTCGAAGCTATGACCCGTAAAATAGATGCAGACAAAAAGAAAGACCTTTATAAACATAAAAAACAAATCACGCATCTATTGGAACAGGAAATTATTAAAAGATATTATTTCCAAAAAGGAAGCATAGAAGCCGACCTCGACGACGACCCCTACATCGAAGCGGCACTCAAAGTCTTAAAAGACCCTAATCGTTACAAATCAATACTCAAGTAGTGAGTGTAGAGTAGAGAGTGTAGAGTTATAAGTTCTTTCACTCTCTACTCTCTACTCTACACTCTCCTACTCTACACTCAAATGTCCATCATACTCAATATAGAAACCGCTACGCCTGTTTGCTCCGTATGTATCAGTGAAAACGAGCAAGCCTTGGTGACCAAAGAAATTACAGAAGGTTTATCTCATGCAGAAAGCCTTACCATACTTATCCAAGATACTTTTCGGGAAATAGCTATGCCGATGCAGCGCATTGATGCCGTTGCATTCAGCAAAGGACCCGGCTCATATACAGGCTTACGTATAGGCTTGTCGGTAGCCAAAGGAATTTGCTATGCCTTAGACAAACGACTTTTGGCGATTGATTCATTACAGGCTTTAGCTTATGGCACTTATATAAAGGTAGGAGCCGAGGACAGCCTTTATTGCCCTATGATAGATGCGCGGCGTATGGAAGTTTACACCGCTTTGTACCATGCTAAATCAGATATACCAATATTGGATACTCATGCCAAAATTATTGATAAAAACAGCTTTAGGGAATATACCGATAAAGGGCAGCGAATCATTTTGAGTGGTGACGGTGCGGAAAAATGCGTTGAAGTCATTGATTCTCCGCTCATAACACATCACAAAATTGTGTCTTCTTCTACTTTTTTAAAGAATTTGTCACACAAAGCATTTAATATAAGAAATTTTAGTGACTTATTATATATGCAGCCGTCTTATCATAAGAAACCCAATATTACTGTTGCTAAGAAAAAATTATAAATTATTGCAACCTTTTATAAATTTTTCCGTATTATATACTATGATATGTTTAAATTATTAAACTTAATCAAGCAATAATGTATAATAAGCTACTGAACAGTGACTAAAATAAAACATTATTTTTAAACTTTTTTCAATCATTTTATTTATAATAATTAAAACAAAAATAAGTTAGCCATGAGGAAGTCGAAAAATGAAACAGTGACACTCACTAAAAGTAAAAAACCGATTAAATTAGACTATGCTGAATTGCGTAAAGCAGTCCTCGTTCTAAGAGCCGTTAATCATAAATTACGTCAATCTATTATTGATTTGCTCGAAGAAAGTGAAAAGATGACTGTCACAGATATCTATATCAAGTTACGTCTAGAGCAGTCGGTTGCTTCACAACATCTTGCTATTTTAAGAAGAGCCGGTGTCGTGACTACTGAGCGTCAGGGTAAATTCATTTATTACTCTTTGGACAAAGATCGCTTAAAGCAAATTTCCAAATTAGTTGAGGAATTAGCTAAGTAATTTTATCCGATGAAAACAGACTGAATTTGCTATAACTTTGGATACAAAAAGAAATTTTTAAAAAATTTTATAGCAAATTCAGTTGCTTTTTTGTATTATTAAAAAAAAGCATATACACATTAAATAATTAAACACTATAATATCTTCGACAATTTTTTTTCTGTTATAAAAGATTAATAGTGTTGTATTTACAAATAACCTCTAAAAATATGCTTCTATATCCGCACTAAAAACTTTGAAAACAACAAAAAAAAACAGATATTTGCAAAGACGTTGTTTTGTACGTTCACGCACAATCAGTAAGAGCTATCACGAAACAAAAAACATACTTTATACGTAAACTTACAGAACAAAGGATTTTTTTTTAATCAAATTTAATAAAGGCTTATGAGAAAGACAAAGGTTAAAATTAACGACGAGCAACTCCAAATTTCTTCTGAAATCTTAAGAGCAATGGCACACCCATTACGTATGCAGATTTTAGAATTTGTGGACAAGCACAAAACGATCAATGTAAACAAGATTTACAACACGTTAAAGCTTGAACAATCAATCACGTCCCAGCACCTAAGAATACTTCGTATTGCAGGAGTAGTAGAAGCAAGCAGAGACGGAAAATTCATTTATTACAGCATCAACTATCCTAAGGTAGCTCAAGTCATCAAAGGCGTGAACAACTTCTTGGAAGAAGATAAGTAATTTAGTTCCACATATAAGTTAAAGAAAGGGTTTGGCGTAATCGTCAAGCCCTTTCTTTATTAGTCGGCAGTTTATCAGTCCGCTGTCCGCTGCCTAACGCGAAAAGTTGACGCAGACAGCGGACTGATAAACTGCCGACCAAAATACTCAAAATGATAGACCTAAATTGCGACATGGGTGAAGCTTATGGTAAGGCAGAGGCATTATACGACAAAGACATCATGCCTTATATCTCCTCCTGCAATATTGCCTGTGGTTTTCATTCCGGCAACCCGCTGACCATTGAACGGACTATCCATACCGCTTTGGAGCATGACGTAGCTATCGGGGCGCATCCGGCTTTTCCTGATTTGCAGGGCTTTGGCAGACGTGTAATGCACATCCCGCAAAAAGAACTCACTGCTATCGTCCGTTATCAAATTGCAGCATTGAAAGGAATGACCGAAGCACTTGGTGGCAAGCTACACCACGTCAAACCACATGGCGCACTGTACAATCTTGCAGCAAAAGACGAAAGCACCGCACAAGCCATTGTACAGGCTATTGCAAGTATCGACGAGTATATGATTGTTTACGGCTTACCCGATTCTGTCATGGAAAAAACAACACGCAAAGCAGGATTGCAGTATGCACGCGAGGGTTTTGTGGACCGCACTTATGAAAATGACGGCAGCCTACGTACACGTACATTGCCCGACGCAGTCATACACAAGGAGCAGCAAGTATTGGCGCAAGTACATACAATGGTCAAAAAAGGACAAGTCCGTACTCATAGCAATCAAGTCATTGACCTCAAAATAGACACGCTTTGCCTGCACAGCGACACCAAAGGTGCTGCCCGACTCGCCCGCAATATTCACGAAACACTCACCGGACATGGTATCGAAATCCATCGTATTGAACGGACATAAATGGACAGCAAAATTACTGGGAGAAAATGCCGTATTGCTCGAAGCACAAGGTGAGGTTAGTACCACGACCATTCATCAAACCACCGCCTTGATTGAAGCACAAGACTTTCCTTATCTATTGGATCTTGTGCCGGCTTACACTTCTATTGCGCTGATTATCAACCTTTTACAAACTGATGTTTATCAAACGATTAGCGACTTAGAAAACATACCGGACACGTTCATGCCCGATGTATCTTCACACAAGACACATCACATTGTTGTTGATTATGAAAAAGGATTAGATTGGTTGGAAGTGAAACAAAAAACGGGGCTATCAAAAACGGAAATTATTGAACGACATTGCAGAGCAGAGTATCGCGTAGCAATGATGGGGTTTTTGCCCGGATTTATTTATCTCGAAGGTATGGACATAGCATTGACCTGTCCGCGAAAAACCAATCCGCGCATTCGCGTACCTGCCGGGGCAGTTGGTATCGGTGGTACTCAGACAGGCATTTATGCTCTGCCAAGTCCCGGTGGTTGGCAGATTATCGGACAAACAGATATGACATTATTTGACCCGCAACAACTCCCACCCAATCAATTGAATGTAGGCGATACAGTGAAATTTGTGGCTATCAGTTCATAGTTTTTCGCTCATATGTATTAAGCGGTGAAAAATGTAAAATCCCGTCATTCGTCGGGACAAGTTGTAAAACACAAAATGTAAAATGTAAAAGTGTCGATAGGATATGAAGT
The DNA here is from genome assembly GCA_938028705.1 of uncultured Saprospiraceae bacterium. Classification (GTDB taxonomy): domain Bacteria; phylum Bacteroidota; class Bacteroidia; order Chitinophagales; family Saprospiraceae; genus JAHDEO01. The sequence continues at coordinate 5,605 of CALIZI010000110.1, forward strand.
TATTTATTTATAAATTGTTATATATTTAAAATTTGAAAATCAAATTATTGTTAAAAAACATTCACGTTATACACTTTTACATTTTACATTTATTATTTTACAACTTGTCCCGACGAATGACGGGATTTTACATTACAATAACGATTTTCACCTTATAGTATAGATGAG
>CALIZI010000111.1 GCA_938028705.1 uncultured Saprospiraceae bacterium
TATTTTGAATTAGCTTGTAAAATTTTTGAATTTCAATAAGAAAAATGACCTCATTCAGAACATTTAATAACTCGAAAAAATTTAACAGAAATGACAGTGTAAAATGTAAAAGTGTATAACGTGAATGTTTTTTAACAATAAGTTGATTTTCAAATTTTTTAAACATATAGCAATTTAAAAATAAATAACTTCATGTACTATCGACACTTTTACATTTTACATTTTGTGTTTTACAACTTGTCCCGACGAATGACGGGATTTTACATTTTTCACCGCTTAATACATATGAGCGAATATGTTTGTATTTAACATGGGATATTTTTTCCGAATTTGGGCTAAAACTCGTCAGACATTTAAATTTTGCAGGAAAAATATGACATCATCGGTGAATTTTGAAAATGTCAGACGAGTTTTAGCCCAAATTCAAGAGCAAAATGCCAATTATATTAAATAAAAATCGAACATGACATTTTACATTATTTTAATTTAAATATAAAAGTGTCAACCGCAATTCTAAATATACCAAAAAATGAGTGAATAACATCGTTAATATTCACTCATTCGCTCATTCAACATTCACTCATTTTTATTCACATTAATTGTTTATATTTGTGATACGATGAAGAAAATTAAAGTAGAAAATCTGGGTGTCATTAAAGAAGGCGAAGTGGACATCAGTAAGCCTTTGACCATATTTACCGGTCCGAATAATTCAGGAAAATCGTATATGACTTATTTGGTGTATGGATGCTTGAAAACGGCATCGCCACAAATCAATAAGAAGACAAACGGATTGTCTATTAAAGAACTTACATCAGAGGTTTTTGCTGTCAACGATTTGGACATCAATGTGGCATGTAGCAAAAATATTTTGACTGAAATACACCGCAGCTATTTCTTCCCCGCCGAACGCTCGTCTATTCATTTTTTTTCCATCGAATTATTACAAAAAAAAGCAAATGCGCTGAATGAAGTCGCTAAGATTATACAGTCGAATGATGCTGAAACTTCCGTCAAAAAAATTAAAGAAAACGGCGCACTCATTCCGCGCTACCCATTGCCTATTAGTGATTATCTTTCGTATTCCTCTGATTTTAAATACTTTGCAAAGCAACCCAAAACCCAATTCGAGGATTTGGCAAAAGAATTAGAAACGATACTTGAAGGTAAAATTTCGGTCAATGCCTATGGCAGTTTAGAGTTTAAGCCCAAAGGTACACGAAAAAAATTAGCACTTCATTTATCGTCTTCAATGGTCAAATCGCTTGGTGGTTTGGTGATTTATTTGCGCCACCTTGCACGTGAGCATGACCACCTTATCATTGATGAACCGGAATTGAATTTACATCCTTCTACGCAGGTCAAATTAGCTCGTTTGTTGGCGAAAATTGCAAATCGTGGGATAAAATTATTGATTAGTACGCATAGCGATTATATCATTAGTGAGTTGAGTAATTTAATTCTATTGGCAGATGATTTTGAAGGTAAAAAAGGCTTACAGAAAAAGTATCATTATAAAAAAGACGACTTTGTAAAAGCCGAAGATGTAGGTATATATGCCTTTCAAAATGATACCATTGAGGAAGTATCGACTAGTGAGCAAGGCATTGAAATTGATAAAATCCGTAAGGTAATTGGTGATATGAATCAACGCTCCGACGATATTTATTACATCCACTTAGATAGCCTTGAAGATGCACCGATTTAGTCCGATTCTTGAAAAATTTATCCACCAAGACGCTCATATTTTAGCAAACCATCTGGCTAAAACGATTACCATTTCAGAGCCGCAAAATACGGGTAAGAAGCAACTGCACTCTGTCAAAATCAAAGGCTTTGAGGAGATTTATTTTGCTTTGAAATTAGACCTTGACAGCTATCCTTTTCTTGGTAATTTGATACCCAAAGGATTGTGGCGCAAATCCGTAGATGCTATTATTTTTGCTAAAGTCAACAAACGCGATTATATTTTTTTAGTAGAAATGAAATCGCGTAAAGCTGATGATGTGGTCGAAAAAATCGGAAGTTCAAAAGCATTTCTGTCTTTTGTATTTACAATATTCAAAGAACATTATAGTATTGATATTCAAGAAGATGTACGGATTCGCTCCATTCTTTTTGATAGAAAATTAACCAAAAGAAGACCTCAAATCAATGCTAAAGGTTATTATCATCAGGGGTTTGATAATACCGATAATGAAACGATGATAAGAAATTTCATCACTTAATTTACAAGCCATTATAAATTTGCTCTTGCACTTGATACTTGAACTTGCGCTTGCTACTTGCTACTTGTCAATGTGGTAATCTATCCCGCATCATTCCATACGCCAAAGTACCCAAAACTGCACTCGCCAAGACCACCAAAAAGACCGTAAAACCATTGCCAATCAAAGTAAAAATAGGTCCGGGGCAAGCCCCTGTCAATGCCCAACCCAAGCCAAACAAAATACCGCCAAACAAATACCGCGGCACACTGACAGCTTTGGGATTGAAGTGAATCGTATCGCCACCGAGTGAGCGAATTTGATATTTTTTAATTAAAAAAGTACCGACTACACCGACCGCAAGTGCCGACCCGATAATGCCATACATGTGAAACGCCTGAAAACGAAACATCTCCTGTATGCGATACCAAGATATAGCTTCCGACTTAGTCATCACAATACCAAACAAAATACCGATGAATAAATATTTAATAAATTTCATAATATATATGGTGGACGATAGACGGCAAACGGTGGACGGGTATGACGTAAAAAAAACCGTCAGCCGTTTACCGTTTGTCGTCCACCGTCTCAGAAAATTAATGGAAAAAAGAGGTGCGTCATTGCCAGTCCTCCAATGAAAAAACCAATCACCGCGATGAGTGATGCCAATTGTAAATTGGACAGTCCGCTAATGGCATGACCGGAAGTGCAACCACCTGCCCAGCGTGTTCCGAAGCCTATCAGAAAACCACCTAATACCATGACAATCAAGCCTTTGGCAGTCAGTAGATTGCTCCATGAAAAAATCTCTGTGGGGGCAAGACCGCCGTTGAAGGCAATACCGATTTGCTGCAAATCATCTGCCGTAGCATCAGAAATTTGTAGTGGCTCGGCAGGGGTGAGAAAGGTAGCGGCAAGATAGCCGCCAAGCACCGCACCAAGTACAAAAACGATATTCCACAATTGACTTTTCCAATCAAAATCAAAAAAGGAAATACGCTTGCCTGCGCCGCCTGCCGCACACATCGTTCGCATGGTGGAGGATACGCCAAATTCGCCGCCAAACCATAGCAACAGAAACATCACTAAGGCAATCATCGGACCGGAGACATACCAAGCCCAAGGTTGGCTAATTTGTTCAACAAATAAAATAATCATAATGGTTTGTGTAAAACTTGTTCAGATTTTTGGTTCTTTGACAATTTGGGTGGTAATACTTTTTGAAATGGAACTCTGCCCCAAACCTATAAGGTTTTCAAAACCTTATAGGTTTATAATCAGCAAGTTATCTCCATTTTTTACATTAAAAAGAAATAATTTTATCACCTAATTAACACAATGTACACAAAAAAAATTATCCTTTGGAAAATTTCTTTTTATGTCTTTTCAAAAACTAAAATACAAATGTATGAACATTTGTTCATTTATTTTATAAAACCTAAAAATTATTCGATTGTTTTGTCAGGAATTAAACCTTTTGTCTTTCAAATAGTCTTACTTTTAAAATACATTCAAACGTTTAATTAAAAATTTGGTACAAACACCAATACATACTATGAGTGATGCGGAGATACTCGAAGCCATGCGCGACGAAGCGACCCAAGAGCGGGCATTTCGGGCATTGATGACGAGGTATCAGGAGCGTTTGTACCTGCACATTCGACGTATGGTGACGACTCATAGCGATGCCGATGATGTATTGCAAAATACACTGATAAAAGTCTATCGCGGTATTGCGAATTTCAAAGGGCAATCAGAGCTATATACTTGGTTGTACCGTATTGCGACCAATGAATCCTTGACATTTTTGAAGCAAAGGAAAAGGCGTACATCAAGTTCCATTCAAGATGAGGATTTGGGCATTGAAAATCAATTGCAAGCTGATACGTGGTTTGACGGCGATGCTGCACAACGACAACTAAAAGCCGCTATCGCCACGCTACCTCACAAACAACAACTGGTTTTTAATATGCGTTATTATGATGACATGACTTATAAGGATATTTCGGAAGTTGTCGGAACTTCGGTGGGTGCTTTAAAGGCATCTTATCATCATGCCGCCAAGAAGATAGAGGCGTTTCTGCGAAATGGGTAATTAGTGAATCGGTGAATTAGGTAATTGGTTAATCAGGCAATTCCGTAATCTACAATTCCGATAATTATCGGAAATATTCAATGAATTGTACAAACTATGAACCATGAACCAACAACTATGAACTAAGTTTATGAAAAATAAAAATATATACGAAGAATTACAAGATATTTCGCCTTTACTTACGCAAATGAAAGGCGAAAAAGAGGGCTATAAAGTACCGCATTTATATTTTGAAAAATTACAAGATAAGGTACTCACAAAAGTTGCTGAAAAGCCACAGACTATGAGCATTTTTGCCCGATTGTTCAGACCTCGTATAGCTGCGGTATTTGCGTCTTTATTATTGGTATCATTGGTGGGGGTATTGGTGTTTAATCGTGTGGAAAATACAAAAATTGCGACATTGGAAGATGTCAGTACCGAAGCTCTTGCCCTCTATGTCAATGAAAATGCTGATGATTTGGATTTGGACATATTATTGGAAAATGACATGCCCGACTTAGATTTTGGAGACAATATATATATCGAACAAGAAGCATTAGAATATTATATCGAAAATGATTTATGATGTGTTATGGTGTTATCGTGTTACAGTGTTATAGTTTGTACTGCAATACGATATTAGACTTTGGACAAAGGAAATTGGGAAATTGGGAAATTGGGAAATTGGGAAATTGGGAAATTGGGAAATTGGGAAATTGGGAAATTGGGAGAAATTGGGAAATTGGGAAATTGGGAAATTGGGAAATTGGGAAATTGGGAAATTGGGAAATTAGGTAATCCCGATAACTATCGGGACTTTTTTAGATTTTTATAAAAAATAATTAATTACATGTTTTATTTTATTAATAAAATTTATTCAATTGATTATCAATGAGTTATAATTATAAACCGAGTTTCCCAATTTCCTAATTCCCATTTTGTCCAAAGTCCAATACGATAACACTGTAACACAATAACACATCAAATATGAAAAAAATAGCATTTATTGTACTCATAAGCTGTCTTTCGGTAGCGGCGATTTCTGCACAAGCACAAGGTAAGAAGGGAAAACAACATCAAAAAATGACACCCGAAATGCGGAAAAAAATAGAAGCCTATAAGGTAGCTTTTTTTACCCGAGAGTTGGATTTAACACCGGAAGAAGCGCAGGTTTTTTGGCCCATTTTTAATGAACACGAAGATAAATTCAAAGCATTAAAAAAGGAATACAGACCTACGAAACGCCCCGATTTGGAAGGTGCAAGTGAGGCTGAAATACAGCAAATGATAGACAAATATTTTGAGTTTAAACAAAAAGAACTGGATTTAAAAAAAGAATATGCCGATAAATTTGCCAAATCCTTACCCTTGCGTAAGGTTATGATGCTCAACCACTTAGAGCGTGAATTTAAGCATAAAATCATTAAAGAATTAAAAAAGAGAAAGGAGTAAAATTATTTCATGGTTTTATGGCTACAAAGGAATGACGGGGTCAATCACGCAAGAACTACGACTGACTTCTTCCTTAGTGCCGTCCTTGTAGTGTACTATGGCAGTCACTCGCCCGCGCTTGATGTATCCGTCCATGATGACCCTTTTTCCGTCTTTTGAAATTTGCCCTTCTATGGGTGCTTCGTCTTTGGCGTATTTGATCTGTTCTATTTTTTTGGCAGGTTTATCCAAATAAAATTGATACTGGTCAAACTCCCTGATTTCCTCGTCCGTCATTTTATTGCTTTTCTTTTCCACCTCTACATCAGCAGCTTTTAATTGCGCCATCACATCATTGGCAAACATCACACACAAGACAGTACAAATAGTTATTAGAATTTTCATAAATGTATTTTTAAATTTTTATACACCAAAAGTAAGACATTATTTCGTCTTTTGCAATGATGCCTATTGGCTTTTATCATTGTTGGTGTATTTCTTTGGTGGGTATGGTTTTTTATAGTAATATCAAATCCCAAACTCTCGTAGCCAAGTCTCAAAAATTGGTATCCGAATTGATATATCACAATTTCTTAAACCGATTTAACTCAATGACTAATTCATGCACCGTAGTAAAGGGATTTTTATCTGCATGAGCTTTATCATTATCGTTATACTTTCCCTTCAATGCAATAGCTCTTTTAATCGCATCATCTTGTTTCGACAACAATAAATCATCCATCTTTTTGGCAATCTCACGGTTTTTGTCATAGCGTTCTCCGGTGTGATGCTCTATTCTTTTATTGTACCAATGCCGTAATTCCTGTGCGTGACAGTCCTGAAAATGAAGCACATACCACAACTCAAAAGCATCGTTTGAGACTGCCCATTTTAGGTTATTTTTTTCAGCTTTCGCAATAGCATTATTGTAATCCTCTTTTTGCTGAGGCTGCATATTTCCGTCATAATCATAATCAAATACGACCCATATTTGGTCTTTTGATTTTTTAGTGACCTTATTTTCTCGCTTATACTTTAGTGCTGTTTCTACTAAAGTCATCTTTGTCTGCCCGTAGCCTTTACAATACGCCATGTTCGGAATTGGAAACTGATTAAAATACAGTGGTTCCGTATTCGCACCTTCACAAAATATGTGAAATACCGGTATTTGTTCCCGTTGCCTGTCTTTTCGTTTTCCGCCTTTGTGTCTGCGTCCGCCTTTATCTTTTTTAGACATGCAATAATACTTTTTCAAGTTGGTTTAAATTAGGTATCGCGCCATAATTTCCTTTCAGATAATTCTTTTCAAAGAGGTCTTTTGCCCGCACCCCTTTTATATCCGACAAGTCGTAAATTTCGCTGTCTCCCTCGTCTGATTTTTCCAGAAAAGTAATTTGGTCGCGCCTCAATAACTCGCTGTCCATGAGGTTGGTATCATGCGTAGCAAAAATCAACTGCGCTTCTTCGTGTGCATCCGGCGACTGGAATAACTCTATGATTTTTCTGGTTAATTTTGGGTGTAATAACGCATCCATTTCATCTATAATGAGTGCTTTCCCTTCCTTGATACTATTATAAATGATAGATGCAAAATCAAATACTTTTTTCGTTCCTGCCGCTTCTTCGCTTTCGAGTATAAAGTGTGTTTTTTCACCATTAATTTTTCTGACGATAATGGGAATTTTATGAGTTTGACCGTCTGGTGCAACAGCTTTTTTAAGTTCAGAATCAATTATGCTACCGTCAATTTCATGTAGCAATTTAACCGTCCAATTTTTGAATGTATCATCATGTTCAAAATAGTGTATCGTCTGCATGAATAGTGGATTACTGAACCTATTTCTTGCAGGCAGATTGGGCATGATAATTATTTTACTGCTTATACACTCTTTTACAATTGAAGATATAGGTGAACTTAGCTGATCTAATATTGAGATGACTAATGTTTTTTCACTAAACATTTTAATGCCTTGCCTGAGAATTTTCCCCTCTTTAAATGTAGCCTCATTCAATTCAATGAGTTGCTGTCCTTCTCGCTCAAATAAGACGACTTCTTTTTCTCTTTTCAGATAAAGCCATTCGCGGTGAACTTTCTCCATATCTACCTCAAAACCATATCTATACTTATTACCTTCATGTACAAATATGATTTGAAAATAGGACGGTTGTTTTATTAGTTCTCCATCCAGTTTATATGGTGAGACAAAATCTTGAAAGACTTCATCATATTTTAAATTCTTATCCAAAATCTTCCACATTGCCACCAAGCCTAAAATCAAATTGGATTTGCCGGAAGCATTCGCCCCGAATATAGCTTTTGTTTTGACTACACGATAATCTCCTTTTATTTTAGCCACTCTACGAATATTGTCATCCTGTTCCTGTTCGTTAGATGCTTCTAAAGAAAAGACCTGTAATTCTTTGAATGATTTGAAATTTTGAATAGCAAATTCTAATAGCATAATGCCGTTATTTTGTTTTTTTATTGCAAAAATAACGAATTATGTTAGTTATTCCTAATGGTAAAGTGAAACTTTTGTTGTTTTTTTACGAAAAATTTGTTTTAGGTTTTTCTCAAGTCAAACGTGTTGCTCCCTTACTGTCGTCGGCAGCTAAAGACAGCCGTTACGGGGCAGCCTTGTTTTTCATCTAAATTTTTCTTACATTTATATAATGACAGATTACCACGATAAAGGTTGGAAACATACTGCGACTTACTCTGCACGAGTACTTGATTTCAGTGAAAATTTTGTCAAGACCGAAGTGTTGATTAACAAAAATGAAGGCAAATATCAAGTGCGAAATATTCCAAGACAGCTATTTGACGGGCAAACCTTATCACATGGTAAATTGATTCAGATTTTTCATTTTATAAAGTTGAATGAGATGAAAGTGAGGATAGAAGACGGCGAAAATCATGTAAATCCAAGTGACTTTCCCGAAAATAATTTATTTGATAGTGTGAAGGATTTTGATATATTCAAATCCCAATAAGTGTAAAGCAATCTTCGTGAATTTAACAAAACAATCTGTTTTCAACCTCTTATTTTTTTCAAAATTTCCTTACATTTATCACGATAAAAAATTAAAAAAACTAACATGGGATTTACACCAATTACTATTGATAAATATGTAAAAAAGCATTTAAAAAGCAATCCTTCTACGAATGAAAAGGAATTGCGTAAAGGACTAAAATCCGCTTTAAATGCTTACAAAAATGGCGTGAAATGCGCTTGTGGAAATGATATTTGGGTCATTGCTTCTGCAAGTGTGGGGAATAAGTGTTTTACGTGCATCACCGGAGAAGCCTACCCGACAGATGATTACGAAATCAAAGGAGCAACAGAAAAAGCACATAACTTGCGAGGCAGACACATCAGTGAAATCCCTCCCACTAAAATAGCCGGCTTCTTTGACGATGACGGTTATGAAATAAATACAGATTTAATCAAAAAACCGTCTCTGTGTTTGACCTGCCTTAAAAATGACGACCCGCATGAAGAATTTCTATGCAACATGACCAGATATGACCAGCAAAATAGTGATGAATTTAGATGTGGTGCATACCAAAAAATAGATGATAACAGCCTCCCATTTTAGGACTTGCTTGCCGTAGCCGGTACGGGGAAACCTTGTTTTTAGTTCAAAAATTCCTTACATTTACAGTATGACACAGTATCTTATCACCAACAAAAGACAGTTTTTATGAGTACAATAGAAATGAAGGCACAAATTTATGACTATGTGGAGCAATTGCAAGATGATAATTTTGTGCAAGCTATACATGCCATGTTGGATGCTTATGTGTCGAAGCAAAAAGACCCTGTTATTGGTTACGAATTGGACGGTACACCACAGTATGCCTCTGAAATGAAGGCAGTATATGACCGTCGTGTAGAGGCAGTAGAACGCGGTGAATACATTACATTGGAAGCACTTGAAGAAAAATCAAAAACATGGACGAAACCTACCGCGTAATCATAGATAAGGAAGCCGAAGAAAAGATTGCCGATATTGTAAAATACCTGACCGAAAATGCTTCTCCACGAACTGCCGAAAACGTAAGGGCAGGGCTTTTTGAAGCTATGAAAGGACTGCGTACCATGCCTGAAAGTTATGGCTTATTGCGTTATGTAAGCTCTAAGGAAAAAACATATCGTCGTATATTGAAATGGTCATACCTGATTATTTTTTATATCAAAGAAGATGAAAAAGAAGTTATCCTAGTTGACATTACTCATTCCAGCCAAGACCCTCAACGTCTGATTGATAAATTTTCCGATTGAATTATTATTTTACATGTTGCTCCCTTGCGGTCGTTCCCGATAACTATGACGGGATTAAAGACAGCCGCTGCGTGGGGTAAACACGAATTTAATTCAAAACAATTTGTTTCAACCTCTTGTTTTTTTATCAAAATTTCCTTACATTTGCCCAAATAAAAAATAACGGTAGAGACGCGATTAATCGCGTCTCTACGTGCGAAAATTGGAATTTGTTTTTTGGAATTTGGAATTTTAAAAAAATATGGCGCAAACAGTAACATACAACGAAGACAACATACGTTCACTGGATTGGAAAGAGCATATCAGGATGCGTCCGGGTATGTATATCGGGAAATTGGGCGATGGTTCTTCGCCGGACGATGGGATTTATATATTAGTCAAAGAAGTCATTGATAATTCGATTGATGAGTATGTCATGGGGCATGGCAAGGTCATCGAAATTGACATCAAAGACGGCATGGTATCGGTGCGCGATTATGGGCGTGGGATTCCTTTGGGCAAGGTCGTGGATTGTGTGTCGCGCATCAATACAGGCGGAAAATACGACTCAAAGGCGTTTAAAAAATCGGTGGGGTTGAATGGTGTCGGTACGAAGGCGGTCAATGCGCTGTCCGATTATTTTAAGGTGCAATCGGTACGCGACGGCAAGACAAAAATCGCCGAATTTGAACGCGGTGTCATTACTTCCGATGCCAAAGTCCGCAAGTCAAAAGATGAAAACGGGACCTACATGGAGTTCAAGCCCGATGCGTCGATTTTCAAAAAATACCGCTATATCCCGGAGTTTTTGGAGAATCAATTGTGGAACTACGTCTATCTCAATGCGGGGCTGAAAATTCTTTTCAACGGCAAATCATTTTACTCCAAAAACGGCTTGCTCGACCTCCTCACCCGCAAGACGGCAAAGGAGGAATTGCGCTATCCAATCATACATTTGAAGGACGAAGACATCGAAATCGCCCTCTCGCACGGCAATCAATACGGCGAACAATACTACTCCTTTGTTAATGGTCAATACACCACGCAGGGCGGTACGCATTTGCAGTTTTTCCGCGAGGCATTGGTCAAGACGGTGCGTGATTTTTATGGTAAAAGTTATGACGCGACGGACATCCGCGCCTCTGTCGTTGGTGCGATAAGTCTGCGTGTAGAAGACCCAATTTTTGAATCGCAAACCAAAACCAAACTTGGTTCGCAAAACATGGGACCGGACGGACCGACAGTGCGTTTATTTATCAATGATTTTATCAAAAAACACCTTGATAATTTCCTACATCAAAATCCCGATACGGCAACGGCACTCCAAAAGCGCATCATTCAATCGGAACGTGAGCGCAAAGAAATTGCCGGCGTAAAAAAACTCGCCAACCAACGCGCCAAAAAAGCCAATCTCAATAATAAAAAATTGCGCGATTGCCGCGTTCATTTTGCCGATAAAAAGAAAGAAAATCACTTAGATACGACCTTATTTATTACAGAAGGAGACTCGGCAAGTGGGTCGATTACGAAGGCGCGGGATGTGCAGACGCAAGCCGTGTTTAGTTTGCGTGGAAAGCCTTTGAATTGCTTTGGTCTGACCAAAAAAGTGGTCTATGAAAACGAGGAATTTAACCTACTCCAACACGCCCTCAATATCGAAAACGGCGTGGACGAATTGCGTTATAATCGCGTCGTAGTCGCTACGGATGCCGATGTGGATGGGATGCACATTCGCTTGTTGTTGTTGACGTTTTTCCTCCAATTTTTCCCCGATCTTGTACGGCAAGGGCATTTGTATATTTTGGAAACGCCGCTATTTCGCGTTCGCAACAAAAAAGAGACAATTTATTGTTATTCGGATAAAGAAAGGCTCAAAGCTATTGACAAGCTCAAAGGAAATCCCGAAATTACACGCTTTAAAGGTCTTGGTGAAATTTCGCCCGACGAATTTGGCGGATTTATCGGCGAAGATATACGCCTCGAACCCGTCATTGTGCAGGAAGATTCCGATATTGGCGCGACACTTTCGTATTATATGGGCAAAAATACGCCCGCGAGACAGTTGTTTATTATTGATAATTTGAAAGTGGAACTCGACGAAGTCGAAGAGTAGCGAGTAGCGAGTGCCGAGTAGCGAGTTCTAATTCCTTGATAATTTTAAACTTAGACTTAATCTTAAACTTGAACTTGAACTTAATATGAAATATTTATTATCACTCCTCTTAATCTTTGCTTTGGGTGTTGCAGTTATCAGTTGCAATAGTGGCGATTCTTCCACCACGAAAATCGAAAAAGCGACCGACAAAAATGGTAAAGAATATAAATCTCCCTACATCTGCCCGATGACTTGCAAAGGCAGTGGTAGCGATCAACCCGGCAAATGTCCTGCTTGTGGAATGAACTACGTTGCCACCGCTTACAAAAATGACCATAGTGGACATAACCACGACCATAGCGGTCATAGTCATGGTGGTGTTCCTCACGACCATGATGGTGATGGGAAACCGGACCACTGATAAGTTTAAGCTTAAGTCGAAGATTAAGTTTAAATATGGATTTTGGCTGCGCCAAAATTTTAAACTTAGACTTAATCTTCAACTTAAACTTACTCACCCGGGTGGCGGAATTGGTAGACGCGCTAGATTCAGGTTCTAGTGTCCACTGCGGACGTGCAGGTTCAAGTCCTGTTCCGGGTACATATAAGATTTTAAATGAAATTAACTCTAATATAAAATATATTTTTTCAAATCAGGAATTTGATATTTCTGATTTTTTTCTTATATTTGTCAAACAACACTGAAACGACTTTTTTCAATCAATTTTTATTCAAGAGAATATCTTGCTACGATATCTTAACACCAAAATACAAAAACAGCCATAATCTATTAATTCATTAATAGTATTTATCTTTTATAATATTTTTATTAAAAAAATCGCTGTCGAATGATAACGACTTTGCTATATCTGATATATTATAGTAATGAATGAATTGTTTAGATAATCCACAGTCAGTTATATTATTTTTTTAATCCAAAACAGACATTATGAATAACCACTATTTTTACAACACAACACTTTCTACTTTTTTATTTATTTTAATTTTTACACAATTTTCTTACGGTCAAAAAAACACAAGGATACCCACCTTTGAAGGAAAAATCGTTACGGATGTTTCCAAAAATCAACTCAAACAAAATTTTAATAGACAAGAAGTTTTTGAATTACCAACACGCGAATTGAGTGCTTTGGTGCAAGGTAAATCCACGACCCAATTTGAATTAAAATTGGGTGATAGTCACCAATGGAAAATAACCTTATTCGATAGCAATTTACATGCTGAGAACTATATCACTCGTGTAATGACGGAAAACGGTATAGTGGCAATGCCACAAGAAGCGAATGCTGTTTTTAAAGGTTATCTGAATGACGATTATGACCATGAAGTTCGTCTGACGATTGCCGAAGGCTTTATTTTTGGTTTTGTGAATACAGGAGCAGAGCGATATTATATAGAGCCGCTGAAGCACCACGACAAACAGGCAAACACAGACCATTTTGTACTGTACAAAAGCGAAGATATTGTACCGAATGAGGATGCTTTTTGTGGTGTAAAAGACATTGACAAAGAGCGGCAGGAAGTAGCGGAATATAAGCAAAATACTTTAGCTTGTCTGGAAGCGGAGTTGGCACAAGCTGCCGATTATAGTATGTACAATAAATACGGTAGTGTAGCTGCCTTGAATCTGTACATGGATGGTATTATGAATGTAGTAGCAACCTATTACGATGATGAATTTGCAGAGCAGATTGTCATCTTGATTTCGGAGCGTTATATTGTAGCTTGTAATGGCTGCGACCCGTGGCTCGGAACGAGTGATTATAATATTATTTTTCCCGATTTTCACTCTTGGGCAAACAGTGCGGAGGGCTTTGTCACACCTCATGATATGATATGTCTGTGGACCAATAGAAACATCGGTTCGGGCGGACCAAGCGGCGCAGTGGGAGTGGTAGATGATATTGGACAAGTATGTAATCCGCGTGGTAGCAGTACCATATTTGAGGATTTTTCGGATGTGCTTTTTGAAATGCAGATAATGGCAACACACGAATTGGGACATCTCTTTGGTGCTTTTCACAATTATAGTTTTGGTTGCAATGTAGCACGCGACCCTTTGATTATGGATCCTTTTGTATCTCCGGCAGTCGGCTGGTCAACGGGGGCAGAAGCCTGCACCCTACCCGGAGGTGGTTCTGTTGGGGCTATCAATGCTTATGTTGCTACGATTACTTGTTTGAGTAGTTGTGTGGGTGTGGTCTGTGAAAATACAGTTATAGATAGTTTGAATATAACGAGTGTATCTTCCAATAGCATCAGTCTCACTTGGAATGCCGTAGCCACAAACTATGAAGTACGCAGTCGCCCATACAATACATCTGCATGGACTTATACCAATGCGACTTCGGCTACTAATGAAACCATAAGCGGCTTGTCGTGCAGTACGCCATACGAAGTGCAGGTGAGAACGGATTGTGGTAATGGATTATTCGGACCACCAAGAACGACTTTGACGACTACAACAGGATTGAATATTGATGCTGTAAATACGACGAATTGTGGCAATGGTCAATACGATTTAGAGCTTGTCATTAATACGGATAATGCTCCGCAAGGCAGTTCTTTTGATGTCATTGTAGATGGCAACACAAGTACACAAACGTATAGCGGAATCAATCCACAGGCAGTTCTCATACCGGGTCTTTCGGCTGATGGTCGTAGCGGAATTATTGTTTCGGCAGGTGATACGATTTGCCAACAAAGTACAACTTACGATGCGCCTGCATTGGAATGTATTTGCTCGCCTATTCAGGTAGAAAATTTTGACAATTGCAGCCTTCCCGAAGGTTGGACGAATGTTTCTACGGGAGACACAATAGCACGTTGGAACTTTGGACCTTTTACGTCAGGAATTGGTACCGGTAGTGGCAATTTTGACGGTACATGTATGGCATTTTTTGATGATTATGCTTACGATGATAATGGCGGTGAGCGCATGGTACTCACTTCGCCGCTTATTGATATGACGGATTATCGAAATGCTAATCTTGAATTTGATTATAATTTCTTCACCTATCATTCAGGCTCTTTCAATGTCGAAATATTTGACGGAACGAATTGGGTGAATGTACTCAATGAAACGACTTTTGCCTGCGGTCCTTGGAACAATTGTACGCCGCCTCATGCCGATATTTCGATACAGCAATATGCCAACCCTGATTTTCAAGTCGCTTTTACTTTTGATGATGGCGGCGATAAACAATGGTTTGCTGCAATAGATAATTTTAGTATATGTGGTAATCTAGATTCCTGTGCAGCCATTAATCCCAATTTTGTGATTTGTCATGGAGAAGAATTGAATTATGATTTGACACAACAAGATTTGACAGTCAATCCGCTAGGAGCTACGGTTACATGGTACGACGGGCAACCCAGTACCGGAACTGCCACAATGATTAGTCCCGCAACATCGGTGGATTTGACAAGTGTTGACCTGTGGGCTTCGGTATTGACAGCGAATGCTTGTACCAAAGAAACACAAATCACTTACAAACTTTCGCCCGACCTTAGTATTACTAATAGTATTGACACCATCTGTGCAGGTGCTACGGTACAATTATGTGCCAGGGCTTCTATACCCGCTACGGCAATTAATTGGACAGATGAATCAGGAATAAGCATCGGAACAGAAAGCTGTGTTAATGTAACACCTTCATTGACCACAACTTATAACGTCGCTTATACCGATATATTGGGATGTTCACATACCCTGCCGACAACGGTTCATGTATTGACCGAATCCCTTGCACCCATCGTTTTTGATGCTAATTTCTGCGAATCGGATGATTTTATGAATTATGATTTGACACAGTGGGATACGTATTTGGGAGGAGATATGGGAAGTTCTACGATAGATTGGTACAACGGACAACCTTCGGTTGGTGGCATAGACATTACGCCAATAGCAAATGCAACAGACCTAACAGGCACGCCCGACATCTGGGCATTGCTAACAGACGGCACGACTAACTGCGAACAAGAAATAGACCTCAATTACCAATTGGATTATAGCCCTGCAATTACTTGTCCGGCTGATATTACTGTTAATAATGACCCCGATACCTGCGGTGCTTTTATTAATATTCCATTAGCTACTATAATGGATGATAGTCTTTCACTTTTGCCGGATGTTCAAAATATACAATTAGATTATATCGCGGGAGGAACAGCATTAAGATTTGATTTTTCGACTGCCAATATAGACCTGACACAACCTGCCAAATTAAGCGTTACAGCCTTTGGAGATTTAAATCTATCAAGCGAATATTATGACATTCTTGATGAAAATGGAGTTTCACTAACACTACTAAATGGCTTATTCTGTCAGGAAAATGTATTTACTTATGTTATTCCTGCGAGTGACATTAACACTTATGCTGCGGATAGCACGATTACTTTTACGGCTACGCCGACCTTTGCTGTCGGCGCAGATTGTGTGAGCAATTATGTAGAAATGGAATTATCCTATACATCACTCACTGAGTCATATATCGCCATTAGCAATGATTATAATAATGGTGGTGCAGATGCTTCGGGATATTATTTGCCCGGCACAACTACGGTGATATATACTAGCACTGATGGTTGTGGCAATACGGATACTTGTAGTATTGATATTACCGTCAATCAGGAAATTTTTGAAGGTGAAGATTTTAACTTTTCAGCTTGTGGAGATTTGATGAATTATGACCTCACACAGTGGAATACTAATTTGGGAGGAAGTATGGGAAGTTCTACCGTTTGGTACAACGGTCAACCTTCGGGCAACGGTACAGATATTAGCCCAACAGCAAATGCTACAGACCTATCAGGAATGCCCGACCTTTGGGTATTGGCTACGGATAATAACGGTTGTCCGCAAGAAATAGATGTTACTTACCAATTCGATTTCCCGCCTGTCATTACTTGTCCGACTTCTATTACTGTCAATAACGACCCTGACACCTGCGGTGCTTTTATTAATATTCCATTAGCTACCGTAGCCGACGACAGCATTACGCTTTTGGCAGATATGCAAAATATACAATTGGATTTTCTGGGTGCAGGAGTAGCACTACAATTTGATTTTATAGCTACCGATATAGACCTTACACAATCCGTCAATTTAAGTATGACAGCAGTTGGAGATTTGAATATTTCCGCTGAATATTATGATATTTTTGATGAAAATGGACTTGCAATACAACGAATAACCGGCTTGTTGTGTCAGGAAAATGTATTTACCTATACTATTCCTCCAAGCGATATTAGCACATTCTCTGCGGATAGTATAATTACTTTTACAGCCATACCGTCCTCCGGAGTGGATTTTGGTCAATGCACTGACAATTATGTGGAAATGCAATTATCCTACACATCATCATCCGGCGGATCTTATATAGCCATTAGCAATGATTATAATAATGGTGGTGCAGACGCTTCGGGATATTACCTGCCCGGCACAACTAGGGTGACTTACACAGTCATTGATGGTTGTGGAAATGTCGAAACTTGCAGCATTGATGTTACCGTCAATCAGGAAATTTTTGAAGGTGAAGATTTTAATTTTTCAGTTTGTAATAATTTTTCAAATTATGACCTCACACAGTGGAATACCTTTTTTAGTGGTAATATAGACACTACTTTGGCTAGCGCAAATGTCGCTTGGTATGACGGACAACCCTCAGCTAACGGTACGGACATTACACCCTCAGCGAATGCCATAGACCTCAACACCATGCCCGACCTTTGGGTATTGGTAACAGACAAAGCCAGCAATTGTCCACAAGAAATAGATGTCATTTACCAATTCGATTTTCCGCCTGTCATTACTTGTCCGACTTCTATTACCGTCAATAATGACCCCGATACCTGCGGTGCTTTTATTAATATTCCATTAGCTACCGTAGCCGACGACAGCATTGCGCTTTTGCCGGATATGCAAAATATACAATTGGATTTTCTGGGTGCAGGAGTAGCACTACAATTTGATTTTGTAACTGCCGAAATAGACCTGACACAACCTGTCAATTTAAGTATTACAGTAGTTGGAGATTTAGACCTATCAATTGAATATTATGATATTATTGATGAAAACGGAACTCCAATAGGG
Source organism: uncultured Saprospiraceae bacterium (assembly GCA_938028705.1). GTDB lineage: Bacteria > Bacteroidota > Bacteroidia > Chitinophagales > Saprospiraceae > JAHDEO01. The sequence continues at coordinate 18,194 of CALIZI010000111.1, forward strand.
CAAGTAAACGGCATATTATGTCAGGAAAATGTATTTACTTATACCATTCCTACAAGTGATATTAATGCCTTTGCTGCGGATAGTACAATTACTTTTACAGCCATACCGTCCTCCGAAGTGGATTTTGGTCAATGCACTGACAATTATGTGGAAATGGAATTATCCTATACATCACTCGCCGAATCATACATAAGCATTAGCAATGATTATAATAATGGCGGTGCAGACGCTTCAGGATATTACCTGCCCGGCACTACTAGGGTGACTTACACAGTCATTGACGGTTGTGGCGGTACCGATACTTGCAGCATTGACATTACCGTAAATCAGGATACTTTGTCGGGTGAAAATTTTAATTTTTCTGCCTGTAATAATTTTTCAAATTATGACCTCACACAATGGGATGCTTTTTTTGGTGCTAATACAGACCCCAATTTGGCTACTGCGAATGTCAATTGGTATAATGGTCAGCCTTCGACTAATGGTACGGACATTACACCAACAGCGAATGACATAGACCTCAACACCATACCCGACCTCTGGGTATTGGTGACAGATAATGCAACAGGTTGCATACAGGAAATAGACGTTACTTACCAATTCGATTTCCCGCCCGTCATTACTTGTCCGGCTTCCATGACCGTCAATAATGACCCTGATACCTGCGGTGCTTTTGTCAATATTCCGTTGGCTACTATAATGGACGACAGCATTACACTTTTGCCCGCTGTACAAACTATACGATTGGATTATATCGCAACAGTAGTACCACTACAATTTGATTTTACGACTGCCAATATAGACCTCACACAGCCTGTCAACCTAAGCGTGACAGCCTTTGGAGACTTAAATCTATCAAGCGAATATTATGACATTTTTGATGAAAATGGACTTGCAATAGAACGACTAAACGGTTTCTTATGTCAGGAAAATATATTTGCCTACACCATTCCTACAAGTGATATTGATACATTTTCTGCGGATGGCACGATTACTTTTATAGCTACACCAAGCTTTTCTGTCGGGGCAGACTGTGCGAGTAATTATGTAGAAATGGAATTATCTTATACATCACTCGCCGAATCATATATAGTCATTAATAATAATTATAATGAAGGTGGTGCAGATGCTTCGGGATATTATTTGCCGGGTACAACTACGGTAACTTACACCGTCATTGACGGCTGTGGCAATACCGATACTTGTAGTATTGATATTACTGTCAATCAGGAGATTTTTCAGGTAGAAGATTTCAACTTTTCGGCATGTGGCGATTTGGAAAATTATGACCTCACACAATGGGATGTCAATTTTGGTGGCAATATAGATACCACTTTGGCTACTGCAAACGTGGCTTGGTACTTCGGACAACCTTCTGCCGACGGCATGGATATTACCTCCGTAGCCAATGCCATAGACCTCATCAACACCACGCCCGACCTCTGGGTATTGGTAACAGACAAAGCCACCAATTGTCCGACGGAAATAGACATCACTTACCAATTCGATTTTCCGCCCGTCATTACTTGTCCGGCTAATATTACGGTCAGTAATGACCCCGACACTTGCGGTGCTTTTATTAATATTCCATTAGCTACCGTAGCCGACGACAGCATTACACTTTTGCCGGATATGCAAAATATACGATTGGATTATATCGGAACAGGAGTACCATTGCAATTTGATTTTATAGCTGCCAATATAGACCTCACACAGCCTGTCAACCTAAACGTAATAGCTTATGGAGATTTGAATTTTTCCAGCGAATATTATGATATTACTGACGAAAATGGAACTTCTTTAACGCTGTTAAATGGTTCTTTATGTCAGGAAAATGTATTTACTTATGTTATTCCTACAAATGACTTCAACGCTTATGCTGCGGATAGTACGGTTACTTTTACCGCTACACCAAGCTTTTCTGTGGGAGCGGATTGTTCGAGTAATTATGTAGAAATAGAATTATCTTATACATCACTCACTGAGTCATATATCGCCATTAGCAATGATTATAATAATGGCGGTGCAGATGCTTCGGGATATTATTTGCCCGGTACCACTACGGTGAGATACACTGTTACCGATGGTTGTGGCAATGTCGAGGTTTGTAGTGTTGATGTGACCGTCAATCAAGAGATTTTTCAGGCAGAAGATTTCAACTTTTCGGCATGTGGCAATTTGGAAAATTATGACCTCACACAATGGGATGTCAATTTTAGTGGCAACATAGATACCACTTTGGCTACTGCAAACGTAGCTTGGTACTTCGGACAACCTTCTACCGACGGTGCAGATATTACCTCCGTAGCCAATGACATAGACCTTCTCAACACCACGCCCGACCTTTGGGTATTGGTAACAGACAAAGCTACCAATTGTCCGACGGAAATAGACATCACTTACCAATTCGACTTTCCGCCTGTCATTACTTGTCCGGCTAATATTACGGTCAGTAATGACCCCGACACCTGTGGTGCTTTTATCAATATTCCATTAGTTACCGTAACGGACGACAGTATTACGCCTTTGCCTATTATTCAAAATATACAATTGGATGCTCCGCAGGGGCAAGTATCACTACTATTTGATTTTGTAATTGAAAGTATAGACCTCTCACAACCTGTCAACCTAAGCGTTACGACAGTTGGAGATGTGGATAACATCGGTGAATATTATAGTCTTTCTGATGAAAATGGCGTTTTTATAACAACATTAAGAGGCATCTTATGTCAGGAAAATGTATTTAATTACACCATTCCGCCAAGTGATATTAGTGCCTTTGCTGCGGATAATATCATTACTTTCAGAGCTTTGCGGACCGCTGCGGTAAATCCGAATTTTTGTACAGATAATTATGTAGCTATGGAATTATCTTATACATCATCCACATCCGGTGTATATACGACAATTAGCAATGATTATAATGAAGGCGGTGCCGATGCTTCCGGCTTCTACCTGCCCGGTACGACTACCATCACTTATACCGTCATTGATGGCTGTGGAAATGTCGAAACTTGCAATATTGATGTAACCGTCGATCAGGAAATCACACGAGGTGAAGATGTCGATGTCATTGCTTGCGGAGATTTAACAGCTTATGATTTGACTGAATGGAATATTTTTATCCCTGCGGATTCCATTAGCAATGATATGATTAGTTGGTACGACGGACAACCTTCCGCTGACGGTATAGACATTAGTGCTACGGCGAATGCTACCGACCTTACAGCAATGCCTGACCTATGGGCATTGATTTCGGATGGTGCGACTGCTTGTCTGGAAGAAATTAAGGTGAATTACACTTTAGATACTGCGCCACAATTGGTTTGCCCGCCTGCCGTTGAGGTAGATGCCGATTCGAGTATATGTGGAGCAGAGGTGATGCTCGAAGCCCTTATCGTCATAGACGATAGTCTCTTTACCCTGCCCGATACACAAACTATTTTAGACAATCAGGCATTTACGGGAGACACTTTGCAATTTGATTTTGACGCTACCAATATTGATACCTTACAAGACCTTACATTAGACATTATATCAACCGGCGATTTAGGATTTTCCAGTGAAAATTATAGTTTGTATGATGAAAATAATAATTTAATAGGAACGATAGGGAATGGCATAGGAGGAGATTGTACATTAAAAACCGATCTTTTCACCATACCTGCTAATGATTTGGGAACATTGACCGCTGATGGTGTAATGACATTTATAGCTATTCCCACATCAGGTGTATCCCCAAGTTTTTGTAGTGCCAATACCGTAGAAATCACACTTTCTTACACATCATTGGTAGCGAGGTATTTCACCGTTAGCAATGATTTTAATAATGGCGGTGCAGATGCTTCGGGTTTCTATCCTTCGGGTACTACTACCGTCACTTATACCGTTACGGATGGCTGTGGAAATGTCAGTACATGCAATACCGATGTCACCGTCAATCAGGCAATAACAGAAGGTATATTTGACATCGTGACTGATGCAGATGTCGTTTGTACGGGAGGTTCTACCGAACTTTGTCTTGATTTGGGCAATGAAAACCACAATGGTACGGTAGCATGGACGGACGATATGGGCAACCTGATAGACACCACATTATGCGTCATCGTCACGCCTGCCACAGATACGACAAGCTATACGGCAGTCTATACTTTCCCGAATAGTTGTATTGATGTTTCACAAATCACCATTACGAATGTAGGTTCAACTCCGCTTGAGTCAACGATATTAGACCTCAATATTTGTATTCCTGAGAATGTTACGTCGTATGACTTGACACAATATAATACAGCAGTTGCCGGAGACAATGGATCGGTCAATTGGTACATTGGTCAGCCTTCTATGGGTGGTACAGACATTACACCACTTGCTGCTAATGTCAATCTCAATACGATTTCGGATGTATGGATATTGGTTACGAATAACCTCACGAATTGTACACAGGAAATTAATTTTATATTTGAAATTGATCGTGCGCCTGTCATTACCTGTCCGGCTGCGATTACCGTCAATAACGATACTGACACTTGCGGTGCTTTTGTCAATATTCCGCTCGCTACGGTAACGGATGACAACCTCATTGCGATAGCAGACCAACAAACGATAAGACAGGATTATATAGCACCCGGCACAGCTTTGCAGTTTGATTTTCCGACTACAAATATAGACCTGACACAGTCCATTGATATAAATATAAAGTTAGAAGGGTATTTAGGTGTCTTCAATTATTATTATGATATTTTTGATGAAAACAATAACTTACTATTGACCAATCTGGGCAATTCATTTTGTGTGCCGGAATTGTTTACTTACACCATTTCTGTAAGTGACCTTAACGCTTATGCGGCTGATAGTATTATTACTTTTACAGCTACACCAACTACCTCTACTCCATCTTTTTGTAATGAGAATTATGCAGAAATAGAATTGTCTTATACAAACATTAATCCAATATATACAGCTATCAGTAATGATTATAATGATAATGGTGCGGATGCCTCCGGCTTCTATCTGCCCGGTACCACTACGGTGACTTATACCGCAGTTGATGGCTGTGGCAATACAGATACTTGTAGTGTGGATATTACGGTCAATCAGGCAATTGCACAAGGCGAAGATATTGATATTGGGGTATGTGGAGATTTGATAAATTACGATTTGATGCAATGGAACACCTATTTTGGTGGCGCAATGGGTAGCCCGACTATTACTTGGTACGATGGACAACCCTCCGTAAATGGAGACGACATCACGCCGACCTCCGATTCCATTGACCTCACCGCCATGCCTGATATATGGGCATTACTGGCCGATACAATCGGTTGTACCCAAGAAGTCAATCTGAATTATCAGATAGATTTTCCGCCTGTAATTACTTGTCCATTGGCGATTACCGTAGATGCTGCCCCCGGCGGATGTGGTGCTGATATTATCATTCCGCCTATTGCGGTAGCGGATGATAGTATTTCTTTATTTCCTGGTGAGCAATCTGTTTTTGTCAATTACATTTCCTCTTTTCAAAACTTACAGTTTGATTTTGACGGTGCTAATATTGATATTTCACAGCCCGCTACGCTGACCATTACGGTGTATGGTGATTTAGGACTTATTAGCGAATATTATGATATATATGATGAAAATATAAATTTTTTAGCCCGATTAGGAAACGACAATAGCGCGGATTGTGAGCCGGAAACCAGTACTTTTACCATATCCTCTAATGATTTGGCAGGCTTTCTTGCAGACAATATCATCACATTCATAGCTGACCCTTCAAGTAGTGTAGATGCTTTTTGTAATACTAATGGAGTAGCTATGACGCTATCTTACACACCACGCGAATTACAATACGTCAGCATTATCAATGACTATAATAATAATGGTTCTGATGCTTCGGGCTATTATCCTTCGGGTACTACGCTCGTCACTTACCTTGCTACCGATGGTTGCGGTAATACGGATACTTGTACGCTAGAAGTCACAGTCAATCAAACTCCTCTTGCGGATTCGACTTTTACAGCAGATTATTGTGGTGACATAACAGCTATTGACCTGACCATATACGATGAAGTCTTGCAGACAGATACCAGTGATCTAGTTCGTTGGTTTATTGGTCAACCTTCTGCGGGTGGTACGGACATTACAGCTACGGCAAACTCTACCGACCTCAGTGCCATGCCCGACTTATGGGTAGAGATACTACAGGATAGTTCGGGATGTAACATAGAGCGCGACATTGTATATCAACTTGATACGTCACCTGTATTTACCTCTTGTCCTGCCGATATTGTGGTAGATGCTATCCCCGGCGTATGCGGTGCTTTTGTGACGCTGCCATTCCCTGTGGTGGAAGATGATAGTATTACGGCACTGCCCCCCGGGCAAGCTATGGTCAGGAACTATACATTAAACGGACAAAGTTTGCAATTTGATTTTGACGGCACATTGATAGATTCCTCACAGCCCCTCACACTTACCGTCAATGCGATTGCAGAGTTAGGCAGTTCTTTTGAATATTTTGATATACTTGATGAAAATGGAAATCCCATTGGAAGAGTGGGCAATAACTTCTTCTCTGATTGTGTACTTGAGACGACGACCATTACGATAGCTCCCGCTGATTTGGCAGCATTCCTCACAGACAATGTTATCACATTTGTAGCCGATCCCAGCTCCGGCGTAAGTCCTTTTTTCTGTATCAATCCACAAGTTGAAATGATTTTATCTTACACCTCACTTGGTGGAATACAATATTTTAATATTGAAAATGATTTTAATGTTTTTGGTGCCGATGCTTCCGGGCTGTATCCTTCCGGCACTACATTAGTGACTTATGTAGCCACTGATGCTTGTGGAAATACCGATACTTGTCAGGTCAATGTTACGGTCAATCAAGACCCGCTAATGGGCATGTTGACGGCTGTTTCGGATGCTATTTGTCGCAATGATTCTACCACGATTTGTATAGACGAACCTTTGGCAGCGCAAATTATCTGGACAGATGATATGGGGAATACCTTGCCCCAAACCGATATATGTATCAATGTTGCGCCCGATACCACGACCACTTATACGGCAAACTACCTTCCTGCCGATGGATGCAGCTACACAGCCATGACGACCGTACAGGTATATGAACTTATTGCCAATGACCCTATGCTGAGTTTCTGTCAGGATGAGGATATTTCAAATATTGATTTGACTCTATATGATGAAAGTGTCAGTCCGATAGACAGTGTAGATTGGTACGATGGCAACCCTACTGACGGCGGCGCATTTATATATCCTCCTACGGCAGTGGATTTGAATATGATAGACGATTTGTGGGCTTTGGTTACCAGTGACATCGGTTGTACTGATGTGGTAAATGTCAGCGTATCTTTAGACCAAGGAGTAGCACCCGTAGGTGCAGCGGTTTGTTTTCCAATCGACACTGCCGACCTTGCAGAAATCGTTGTTGTCATACCGGAAAATTATCCGACACCGGAAAATTTGATGTATCGACTTGACGATGGTGTATTTCAGAATGGCAATCGGTTTATGGTGAATAATCTGAGTTTTCATAATGTGACTATTATGGACATCACCACTGCTTGCAGCTACGATGTGGAAGTCAATTGCTTCTTGTTGCCTGTGGAACTGACCTTCCTTAGCGTACATTGTATTGATAATCAGTATGTACTGAATTGGGAGACTGCCACCGAATCGGAGGTCTTGGACTTTGTGGTTGAACGCTCGACGGATGGTGTCAATTTCAGCAACTTAGGTCAAGTCACTGCCGCAGGCAATTCGGACGTACCTCAATCGTATCAATTCACTGACGAAACGGTACAAACAGGGCGTTACTATTATCGCTTACGCATTGTTGAAGCAGACGGTACGGCTACTTACTCGCCCGTAGAAGTGGCGGAATGTCTCGGAGCTAAATTTGATGCCTTCGATATTTTCCCCAACCCGACAGATGCTCAATTGAATATCATTTTTGAAAGTAATGATAATAAAATCATGAATTTCAAATTGACCGACGTACTCGGACGCATCATCATTGATGAAAATATCACACCTCAAGTTGGTTTGAATAATAAAATCATTGATATGACTGACTTATCTTCTGCCGTATATTTTGTTATTGTCAATGACGGTATGGTGGTGAAGAAAGTCCTTAGAAAGTAAGATGCCGTTAAAAAAGTTTTTTAACTTTTTTGAATAATAAATATCGAACAGGGAATATCGAATGTCGAAGTTTCGTAATTCCTTGTTCATTATTCGATATTCAAAATAAAAAGGCTATCCGGTTTGGATAGCCTTTTTTCATTTTCCTTTGTCGTGAAAAGCAAAAACTTTATCTTCATTTGGCATGGCATAAGGCTTGATATTTCCCAAGTCCTTACGACTTTCCTGTACACTCACCACAGCTCTGACATCGAATTTTCTGCCAACTGCCAAACCGAGTGCCGTTAGTGTTTTAAGGTTAGGTATTTTATTACCTTTCATGATTTGAGTAATGTAACTTGCAGAAGTACCTATCTTTTCAGCTAATTCTTTACGTTTAATACCTTGTTCGTCTGCCGCTTTTTCTATTTCAGACAAAAACGCTGCAACGATCATCTCCGTTTCAAATTCCAATTCTTCTTCAAATGTTTCGTGCCGAAAAGTTGACTTTAGTTTATCTATATATTTTTTTGTATTCATACAATTTTACTTGAATTGCCTTTAAAATTAGTCATATAATTAAGCTATTAGTTAATAACTAATTAAAGAAATTTTGGCAAAAACACAAATTTATTGGTCACTATCCATTTTTACAAGCCTGCCTCTTTTGCTAATCGTGTATTTTTCTGCAAAAAGAAAATCGGAATATTCGATATAATTATTCCGATAGCCCTGTTTTTGGAGATTATTTTTCCAAATATTCAAATGCGTATTGACAGTGATATTTAAATCACGATTTATGTTGCCGGAAATGTATTTTTCCGGGTCGGTACTGTCTGCAAAACGCAATCGGTCAATGATTTTTCCTTTAGGCGTATAAGTAATCAGGTCGTAGTGCCGATAGAGGCGTGTCTTGGGGTCAATGGGATAGGCAAGACACAATACTGCCGTATATTTTTCCGTCTGTTTCAATAAAGCGACTGCGATATAATGTTCTTTATCGGGCATATACTCTACCCTGTTTATAAATGATATTAAAGGTTCATATAATCTTCGTTTTTTATTCAGTGATTTATCCAAATCTTCGGGGTCTATCTCCACAGGAAAATCCGCTTTTGGAAAAAGATGCGTGAATAACTCAAACCTTTCTACGCATTGACTACCTTCATTTTCAGTAAAAGTCTCCAGATAAATTTTATTATAATCATACATGTAGCGGATATTTTCAAGGCGTGTATCGGTCAGGAAACTATCTTTATTGGTATAGCCGTTTTGCATAGCCAAGCGCAGATAATTGATAGACCTTCGTTTGCCGTCCAAATCCGAATTGTCCATAGCATAAGCGCAAGACACATTATAATATAAATATTTTAAATACTGATAATCAAGGTGTTTTGCAGTTTCGTAAGCATTGGTAGCTTCTTCGTATTCTTCGGATTGCATCAGTACATTTCCCAATTCAAAGTAAGTCAGCGCATTAGGATAATAGGTCAGAGAAGCCACTAAAGTATCCAAGCCCTTCTGTATTTGCCCGTTTTGAATGGCTTGCATGGCTACCGCAAATTTTTCTTTTGATAAGGATTTATCGGATGTTGTGGCTATCTCCCGAGCTTTTTTTATACGATAAGCATTATAAATATTTTCTTCTGATAAAGGTAAGGTGCGGGTAGGTAAAGCGTCTTTTGGAGATGTCTTTTTTGGTGTATTTTCTTTACAAGCCACACCAATACAACTGATGACACAGATGAGAAAAAAGTAGGTCCATACCGAAAGTTTCATTATGTGTGTTTCTTGATTCGTAACTCGTTGATTCGTGATTCATTTAGGTGCAGGACAAATTTTTTATTTTATTTTGAAATCCTGTACTGACGACTTCAGCCGTCAAGTGGCTCGGCATTCCTCGCAACGGCTAAAGTCGTCGGTACGGGATGGATTAAAAATTTGTCTTGCGCCCATTCACTTTGTGATATATTGAAGATTAATTCAATGTCAATATATCATATAATGATGAATCAAAATAGTAAATTTTGCACTCCCCAAAGTACAATTTTTATACGACATATAAAATTTTTGGGTATGAAGTTCCGAAAAAGTGTTTGGACAATTCAAATATATAACTTAATTTTAACCAAACTAATAGCTTCAAAGGGATAAAAGAAGAAAGACAACGAATAAGTCTCCACACCAACCCAAGTTACCTTTCCCAAAATTGCGGTATCAATCAAAGTCAAATATGCCAAGCCTTGTGTACAAAAGCAACCAACAAGGCAACAAAGCCGACTTCCAACAGTATAAACAATCAAAATAAATCCCTTAAATTTAGTGAAAGTTCGTATATTTGCACTCATTTTTGAAAACAGACAAATTTTATAAGAAATATTGAGCGTGTAGCGTGTAGTAAAAAGGCTTGCTAAAAAATTGACAATCAATTATTTATCATTAGTACACTTATACTACATTGGGTTTAAAATTATACTTTTGATTAAAAAATGTTTCATGGTTAAATTGCTTCATGGTTTCATGGTTAAAACAATCGAACAATAAAGCAATTGAACAATAAAAACAGTATAGACCTACTCGCCACTTAAATAAATCTCTCATGCAAGGCAAAGGATTAGTTAAGTTTTTCCTCGTACTATTAATACTCGTAGTCGGATACCAATTTTTATTGACCATCCCTACGTGGCGAGCAGAAAATAAAGCAGAGGCTTATGCTGCTAATGTGTCATCGGATGTAGAAAGTGAAGCATACAAAACCGCTGAAACCCGTTATCTGGATTCTATCTCCAATGAGACCATTCTCAATTTGGGATTCAAAAAATATACCTACCAAGACCTCAAAGGTCAGCAACTGGCAATGGGCTTGGATTTGCAGGGCGGTATGAGTGTGGTGATGCAAGTGGATTTGGTGGATTTGGTGAGGAAGTTGGCAGGCTCGAAAAAGTCAGACCCCAATTTTGTAGCGGCTTTGAAAAAAGCGGAAGATAACATGGCAGGTTCATCGGGCGTGGACTACATCACGCTGTTCAGAGAGGCTTATAATGAAGTAGCTCCGGGACAAAAACTGGCATCTATTTTCTCTTCCAATCGCGATATACAAGATGAAATCAACATCGGTTCTTCTGATGATGAAGTCGTCAATTTTATTCGCGCACAAGCCGACGAAACGGTGCAACGTACCTTTGAGTTGATGCGTAAGCGGATTGACAAAACAGGTGTATCGCAGCCCAATGTGACTTTGGACGACCGCGTGGACCGTATCATGGTAGAGTTGCCGGGAGTCAAAAACCCTGCACGTATGCGCGAGTACCTTCAGACTACTGCCAAATTGCAGTTTTGGGAAGTATATCGCAATACCGACCCTGAGATTGCAGGCGACCTTCAGCGTGCCAATGCCGAATTATCTGCCGTCACACCTACGGAAGCCGCCACTCCGACCATTCAGGATGTGGACAGCACAGAAATGAAATTTGATGATGTAGGAAATCGTATTGATGATTTTTATAAAGAAAATAAAGATGCGCTCGAAGCACAAACAAGTCAACCTGTCGTCAGAAATGTACTGACAGACCTGCTTACACTCAATTTAGGACAATACTCTCCGGCAGTACATGGTGTTGCCAATTTCAATAATATTAAAAAAATCAATGAATACCTCAAAAGCCCGCAGGTCACTTCCAACATCCCGCCTGATGCAGTATTCAGATGGAGTGCAAAACCAACAAAAGACGAGAAGGGAAATTATACTAAAAATTATCAATTGTATGCGGTCAAAACCAACCGTCAGGCAGCACCGGTAGAGGGAGACAAAATCACTGATGCCAAATCTGACCTTGACCAACAGCGCAACATCTATACGGTCAGTCTCAATATGAATCAAGACGGCGCAAAGGCATGGGGCAGAATGACCGAGAAAAACCTCAAACGCGAAGTCGCTATTACGCTGGATGATGAAATCGTCTCTGCACCTACCGTACAAGGTATCATCAAAGGCGGACGCACCGAAATCACAGGTGACTTCACGCCCGACGAAGCGACCGACCTTGCTAATATCTTGAAAATCGGTAAGTTACCGGCTAAGACACAAATCATTGAAGAGGCGATTGTTGGTCCGACTTTGGGAGAAAAAAATATCAAATCAGGGCTTACCTCGCTTGCTGTTGGTCTGGCTTTGGTATTGATTTTTATGATTTTGTACTACGGTTCGGGTGGTATCTTTTCCATCATTGCCTTGCTTGCCAATATCTTTTTCATCATCGGTACACTCTCCTCTTACGGTACGGTATTGACGATGGCAGGTATCGCGGGTATCGTCCTCACGATTGGTATGGCGGTGGATGCCAACGTTATCATTTATGAGCGTATCCGCGAAGAATTGCGCGCCGGAAAGTCTATGGGGTCTGCCATTCTCGACGGTTTCAAACATTCCTATTCCGCCATTATTGATGCCAACGTCACCACGATTCTTGTGGCATTCGTCCTCTCTTATTTCGGACAAGGACCAATTAAAGGCTTTGCCGTTGTATTGATTATCGGTGTGCTTTGTTCCTTGTTTGCAGCGGTCTTGCTGACCCGTCTGATGATTGACTGGTGGACCAACTCAAGAGGCAATTCGGTGACTTTCTCTACGCCCATGTTCAAAAATGCTTTTTCCAATCTGAACATTGATTTTGTTGGAAAAGGTAAATATGCGTTGATGTTTTCCGGGGCTTTTATTCTGCTTGGTTTGGGTTCTATCTTTACGAGAGGTTTCGATTTGGGTGTAGATTTCAAAGGTGGTCGCTCTTACACCGTACTCTTAGACCAAGATATTGATACCGACAAAATGCGTAGCACACTTGCCGGAGTATTCGGCAATAGCGCACCTGTTGTCAAGACATTTGGTTCAGCCAATCAAGTTGAAGTCACGACAGATTATAAAATAGATGAAAATACCGACGAAGCCGATAAAGCAGTGACGACTGCCTTGTTTGAGGGAGTCAACCAATATGTAGGTGGTACTATTACGAGAGACCAATTCGACAATCCGGAAGCAGGACAAACGGTACTCCAACGTTCTGTCAAAATCGGACCGACCATTGCAGACGATATTCGTGAAAGTTCGTTTTTATCGACCATCGTCGCCCTCTTACTGATATTTGCTTATATCTGGATTCGTTTCCGCAAATGGCAATACAGTCTTGGTGCGGTCGCGGCATTATTCCACGATGTTTTGATTGTCTTGTCTATCTTTTCACTCTTGCATGGTATTCTGCCATTCGCACTGGAGATTGACCAAGCCTTTATCGCTGCCTTGCTGACCGTTGTAGGTTACTCTATCAACGATACAGTGGTGGTATTTGACCGTATTCGTGAGTTCTTCAATTCCTATACGGGCAAGTCCAAAGAGGAAGTCATCAATCTTGGTGTCAACAATACCGTCAGTCGTACCATTATCACTTCATTGACCACATTATTTGTGATTCTCATGTTGTTTATCTTCGGTGGTACGGTCATCAGAGGTTTTGCTTTTGCCTTATTGATTGGTGTATTGGTGGGTACTTATTCATCGGTATTCGTAGCGACTCCCGTAGTCAACTACCTGACCAGCGAAGCAGAATTTAAAAAGACAAAAAGCGGACAAGCCGCCGCCAATGCGAAGAAGAAAGGCTATCAACGCAGAGTTACTGCGGATAGTTGATATTGATAAAAATATTATTATAAAAAACGGGCAATCACGATAAGGTGATTGCCCGTTTTTTTATTTAAAATATGTCGAATTAATGGACAAATTGGCTACCAGTCAATAGTTGGACAGTCCATAGTCCATAGTTGTCATAATAACTTGAATCTCATCCCGATATCGATAGCTATCGGTACGGAATTGTAACTTCCTGATTATCAACCTGTCCGGCGTTAGACGGGGAGCCGACAAATTTATCTGATTGGTTGATATATTATGAAATTGATATTACACAAAATGTAAGCATGTCACTGAAATTTGTAATCACCTAAAAATTAGTGTCTTATGTACGTTTATGGCTATACGCAGGTGCGATTCGTTTTTGTACCCATACTCATTTTTAATTTTTATTCAATCATGGACGGCATTGGGCTTGAATTTGGGCTAAAACTCGTCTGACATTTAAACTTTGTCGGAAAATATGAGTTCATCGGTAGATTTTGAAAATGTCTGACGAGTTTTAGCCCAAATTCGGAAAAAATATTCCATCCTAAACATAAATATATTATTATTTTTTTAAATGTAATATAATCAAGTTAATTTAAAATTCGTAAAATATTGATAATCAAGAATATTAGTGGGTACAAACAGGGCAAAAGAAAAGTCGTTTTAATAATGTGTAATATGTTGATTTTTAAAATTGTCGGGAAGCCTACTCGCCTTGCATTTTCAAAATGCAAGGCGAGTAAAGTTTGCATTTCTATTTAAAATCAGATAATTATATATTTATTTTTTAATAAAATATTTTTAAAATCATATTATAAAAACGACTTTTCGTTTGCCCTATGGGTACAAAAACAAATCGCACCCGCTATACGCCTAAGTTTGCTCAAAGTGGCTACTAGTACGGGCTGTCTTTAGCTGCCCACGACCGTAAGGGAGCATTCACGTTGGCGCGAATATACGCAAGGTAAAGGTTTTTCAAACCTTTTCTCCGATAGCTATCGGAGCTAAAACAGCCGCTACTACGGGAGTCAGTTTTGAGCAAAGTTAAACGGGGTGTATCCTGTAAATGATTCAAGGTATGCTATGTTATTTTTGCTTTTACATATATAACTTTGCTTAGTTCAGTCATGCTTTGTTGGTTCAATCTATCTAGTATATATACATAGGCATTTATCCCTAACTTTTTGCAAGTTTGGATAATGGTAAAAAGACATCTTTGGCTTGTGTACCTCTTTTGTTTTTGGTTTGGAAGGAGATGTCTCTATATCGGACTTCTTTTCTGGCAGTCAATTTCCGCATCATTATTGTGTAGCGGGATTAGCCTATTATGCCAATCGAAAGGAGATTGAAGAGAGTGTATATATTGTTTTTATCAGTAATGAAATACAGATAGAAGGTATTGAAGAAGCTAAAGAAACTATTGACGGTGTGGAAGTGAAAACCTACCTCATCCGGTATGATGAAGCAACGGATTTTGGTGAAAATTAAAATTAGGGCTTAATCAACTGATAATGTGTAGGAAAGGAGACGCTTCCGTAATGAGAGTAAGGCCTGTCATTTTCGAGCGGTAGCTTGTAGGTACTTTTGAAACTGTCAAAGAAATCGGACAGGGCTTCGGTAGAGACATTTCGGGATTGGGGTTTGAGATAATAGGCGATGTGTTCGACAGAGCCATCGGTAGCCCAAAATATTTTTATCCACATCTTGATACCTCTGATATCGTAACCTTCTTCTGCACTGAATTTTTCGAGTGCCAGCATCATATCCACCCATTTGCTAAAGGCAATTTCCATATCATCGTCACAAGCATCAATGAGTGCGATATTATGGCTTCGAGACAGGGCTTCGAAGGCTCTGAAATGCTCACCAATGAGAAAAACTGACGGATATTTATCCTTCTGCCACGTGCTGACATCCGCTCTTTTTGGAGCAGTCAAAGGCTGTGCACCTAATGATAAGGTACAACCTAATATCGCTATGACAAGTAATTTTTTCACTGATAGTGTGCATTTAGTTATGAGAACGCTATTATACGGCTTTTTGTGCTTATGTTGTTGTTAATAGTTTGTTAAACAGCATTTTGGGGGCAAAATTTTACTTTCGCCAAACAAAATGTTGAAGTATGATTAAAGTGGATTGAATAGATATTTTTGCGCCTGATTATAATTAGATGATGTAAATGTCAAATTGGTTGCATGATGAAAAAATATTTTACAAAAATATATTTTGAATACATTAATTACTATTTCAATACTTCGATATTCCTTGTTCGATATTCCTATACTCGTTCACTCTCTTTCCGTACCAAATATTGTTTGAACCAATAGGGCAACAAACCACTGATAAAATTCAATCGCCGCATCTTCGCACCTGATACGATATAGGTTTTTCCGGCATTAAAACCTTTCCATACATCGCTGCCGACTTCTTCGGCAGTCGTTGTGACCAAGCCTTCAAAAGTCTTGACATCTGCCATGTTGCCTGTGGTTTTGAATGGCGTATCTCCAATCGCAGCAGGGCAAACCGTCACGACTTTTACTTTTGATTTTTGCATGGTCAATTCTTCTTGCAAACCCCTCGAAAAATGATGAATAAATGCCTTAGTGGAAGCATACGTATTCATGCGTGTAACGGGCTGAAAGGCACTAATCGAACTGACATTAATAATCGTTCCGGCATTGCGTGTAAGCATATCATCCAAAAAAAGGCGCGTCATCTGATACACAAACGAAATATGTAAATCAATCATTGCCACATCTTTTTCCATCGAAATATCCTGTGTAAAACCATAAGTGCCAAAACCTGCATTATTAATCAGCACCTCTATGTCAGTGATATTTTTTGCCCAATCATACACCTGCTGTGCTGCCCCTTTTTCCGATAGGTCTTTCGCCAAAGTATCTATCATCACTCCTTCGATTTCAGCCTCTAATTGCACCTTAGCCCTTGTCAATTCTTCCTCTAATTTGGACACCCAAAACAAACGATAACCGCCCCGAGCAAAGTGTCGAGACATCTCATACCCAATGCCACTCGAACCACCTGTAATTAGTGCTGTTTTCATAACATATATTTTAAAAAATCCAGACAAGTTTATCCATAAAATAATGTAAAATGTAAAATAATAAATGTAAAATGTAAAAGTTGTAGGACGCGAGTGGACGCGAGGTATTTCTATTTAATTGATTTTTAATTTATTAAACAAAATAAATAATAATATACATTATACATGCACTACAAGCACTTTTACATTTATTATTTTACATACATTATACATGCACTACAAGCACTTTTACATTTATTATTTTACATTTATTATTTTACATTTATTATTTTACATTTATTATTTTACATTTTACATTTTACATTTCAAAAAAGTGTCAACTATAACTTGTCAAAACCCAACTTCTAATTACTGTACAAATCACAACACTACTTACTCCCATTCAGATACCGAAAACCTCGCATGATACCCCTTTGAGAATGTTCAATAAAATCAAGAATATGGTCGCGGACATGGGAGGGTGCTTCGTGGGCTTTGATGTGGGCTACGGCTTGGGTCGTGTTGTGTCCTTGTACAAAAAGGGTGCGATAAATGCTTTGGATTTGGTGAATGGTATCTTGGTCAAAACCGCGTCTTTTGAGTCCTATCGAATTGATGCCGACATAAGAAAGCGGGTTGCGGGCTGCCTTGACATAAGGCGGTACATCTTTGCGAATGAGCGAGCCGCCGCCGACCATAGCATGTGCGCCGATTTTGACAAATTGGTGTACAGCGGTGAGTCCGCCGAGTATAGCGTATTCGCCGACTTCGATGTGTCCGGCGAGATTGACTCCGTTGGCGAGTATGCTGTGTTTACCAATCAGGCAATCGTGTGCGATATGTACATAAGCCATCAGCATGGCGCGGTCGTCTATCGTAGTCGCTCCGCGTTCTTTGGTGCCGCGATTGAGGGTACAATATTCGCGGATGATGACGTGGTCGCCAATTTCGAGGGTCGTTTGTTCGCCTTGAAATTTGAGGTCTTGTGGAATCGCTCCAACCACCGCACCGGGAAATATTTTGCAGTGCTTTCCTATTCGTGTACCGTCCATGACAGATACATGCGCCCCTATCCATGTACCCGAATCAATCATTACGTCACCATCAATAGCTACAAAAGGACCGATGCTTACGTCATCGGCAATTTGTGCATCGGGGTGAATATATGCTGAAGGATGTACCATTCTTTAAGTTCAAGTTCAAGTATCAAGCGCAAGTTCAAGTTTTGATTTGGCTTTGCCAAATTTTTAATGATACAAAAAAGCAAAAAAGACCTTGCTTGTAAGGTCCAAATTTGAACTTTCCCGATAGCTATCGGGATTGAACTTGCGCTTGAACTTATGTTATTTTCGTTTAACAATTTGTGCAATCATTTCTCCTTCCGAAACGATTTTATTACCTACATAAGCTGTTCCTTGCATGTGTACCAAGCCACGCCGGACAGGGCTGAGGAGTTCCATTTTAAGAATAAGTGCATCGCCCGGTACTACTTTGTTTTTGAATTTGGCTTCTACAATTTTGAGGAAGTAGGTATCCCAATTTTCGGGATCCGATACGGTACTCATAATGAGAATACCGCCGGTTTGTGCCATCGCTTCGAGTTGAAGTACGCCGGGCATAATGGGATTGCCGGGGAAGTGTCCTTGAAAAAAGTATTCATTAAAGGTGACACTTTTTACACCGACTACATGGGTGTCAGACTGTTCGATGATTTTATCCACCAACAAAAACGGATAGCGGTGTGGCAGGAAGGAGCGGATACCCTCCAAGTCCAAAATGGGTGTGGCATCGGGGTCATACTTAGGTTTGCCACGCAATTTTCGTTGGGCTTTATATAGTTTTTTGAGTTTTTTGGCAAACTGCACATTGACGGTATGACCGGGTTTGGTAGCAACGATTTTGCCTTTGATATGCTTGCCAAGAAGTGCCATATCACCGATGACATCAAGGAGTTTGTGACGGGCAGGCTCATTGCTAAAATGCAGATCAGTGGTATTCAAAATGCCTTCCTGCTCTACTTTGATACTCGGTTTGTTGAGTTTTTTGGCAAGGCGGTCAAGGTCGCCTTGTTCCATCACTCTATCTACAATGACGATGGCATTATCCAAATCGCCGCCTTTGATAAGGTTGAGCGATAGGAGTTTTTCGACTTCATGCAAAAAAACGAAAGTACGACAAGGCGCGATTTCTTTTTTATAATTTGAAAAATCTTCTAAAGACGCATATTGCTGACCCAGCACCGGAGAGTTAAAATCTATCATGGTGGTGATCTGATAATCATCGGCAGGTAGTGCGAGCAATTCAGAACCGGTCAGTTCATCTTTGTAAGATATGGGTTCTTCTATTTCAAAATAATCACGCTTGGCATCCTGCTCTTCTATACCTGCTTTTTCTATTGCCTTAATAATATGAATGGCACTACCGTCAAGTATGGGAGCTTCAGGTCCGTCAATTTCCACCAGCACATTATCGAGGTTGGCACCGATAAATGCAGAGAGGGTATGTTCTACGGTACTGACTTGTGCATCGCCATATTGTATGGTCGTTCCGCGTTGCGTAGAGGTGACTGCATCGGCATCGGCATTGATAATAGGCTCGCCTTCCAAATCAATCCGTTTGAATTTGAAACCATGATTGATAGGCGCAGGATGCAAGGTCATACTGACTTTTTTGCCTGTATGCAAACCGATACCGCTAAGGCTGACTGCGCTTTTAAGTGTGTGCTGATTCATGGTTTAAGTAGGCATATTTGGTTGATTGGTTAATCAGATCATTAGTTAATCAGGCTATCAGTGTATAGTTCTTAGTTCATGGTTTATAATTTTCTGTATTGTTGAATTATAATAACTTAGGGCTTATTTTTAATTAAAAATATTTCTTATACTAAAAATAAATAAATTACATATTTGATTTATTTAAAAAACAATAAAAATATATTTAATTTAATAAAATAATATATTATTTTTTTTTAAAATAATATATTATAAACTGATAGCCTGATTAACTAATGACCTGATTAACCTATCAACTGACATTTTTAAAATAGTTAAGGCGGGCAAAGATAGCTATTTTTTGAGCATTTCAATTAGAAAAGAGAAAACGGCTTATCGAAAAATTCGATAAGCCGTTTTCTGATATGATTCAACTTGGGTTAAGTTGCTTATTGTGCAAAATAAGTTAATTCACTATCTGCTGCAACTGCTTTGCGGGTGCTGCCTTCTTTTTGGGCAAGTACATTTCGGCAGGTTTCGGATAACTCAAATCATTTACATCACTTACGAAGTGATTGACACTAGATGTAACCAAACTTGCACCATCGACATATTGACGCACAAATTTCGGTTTAAAATCAGTGGTCAGTCCCAACATATCCTGAAAAACAAGACCATGTCCGTCCACGTCTGCACCTGCACCGATGCCTATGACAGGGATTTCTAATTTTTCAGTCAAGCGTAATCCTACGCTCGGTGGCACTGCCTCCAAAACAATACAAGTACAGCCAAGTTCTTGAAGCATTAAGCCTTCGACCAAAATCATATCGGCTTCTTCTTCTTTTTTACCTTGTACTTTGAAGCCCCGCAAGATATGAATATGTGTCGGTTTTAAGCCAATGTGCCCAATGACAGGTATGCCCATACTGACAATGGCTTTGATAAATGCCTCGTTGGTAAATCCGCCTTCGATTTTTACGGCATGTGCGCCGGCTTTGACAAACATTTCTACGGTTTCCAAGCCTTCTTTCAGGCTCTTTTTACCAGCCATAAAAGGTAATGCTGTAATGATAAATTTGTCGGGTGCGCCTTTTGCAACTGCGCGGGTGTGGGTAGCCAACATTTCGGGGTCGGCAGCCAATGTGTTTTTGTGGCCGTGCATCACCATAGCGGCACAGTCGCCTACCAAGAGTGCGTCAACATTTGTGTGGTTTAAAATACTGGCACTCCAGTAATCATAACTCGTAACAACGGTCCACTTCTTGCCGCCTGCTTTGAGTTTTTTGAACTTGTCGGTTAAATTCATAATGGTACGTGGTTATAGGTTTAGGAAAAAAATAGTTTGGGCAATAAAAGCCCCTTAGTATGGATATACATTTTCCATACTTCTGCAGTAGGTAGCGGAGTGTGTGTGTGTTTGAAATAATGTAGCCTAATTCGTGTGAATATGGTGTATTTTCCCAGAGTTATCACAAGCCTTATTAAGGCTTTTTGTGATAAAAAATGAATTACAACTACTTTTTGCTGGATGATACAAACGTCAATGAAAATAAACTGAAATTTTGTGCTTATTTTCATACTTACGCTGTCACAAGGTAATTCTTTTTTTTGTTTTTGTCAACTTCTAATTTTAATTTAATTTTATTAAAAGTGTTAATTTGAAATTTATCTTGGTTCTCCGCCCTTCTGACAATACAAAAGTGCAGTATATCCAATGAGTATTCAACTACAAAAAAACAAATTTTCCGACAAAAATATTTACACATAAAAATATTTATTATTTTAAATATTGTATAAAAAATTAAAAATCAATTTTTTATACTTAAAATATTTTAGTTTTATTTAGAAAAAATCCGATGAAAAGGGGAGAATTTAGGTTTAAATAAGCACGTTTTTTTTTGAAAAAAGTTCGTGCTTCCTATCCTCCTTTTTTTAAATTTGGCTTATCATCATTAGAAGATTTACCATCTGGACGTATCAGCGGTCCGCGACTTTCGGCAGGTGCTTCTCTCAATGACATCACGACCTCTACATCCCAGTCGGCACGCATTTCGGAGACGGTTTTGGTATAAATTTTCTCCGGATTTTTTCTTTGCAGATAATTCCCTGAATCCCATTTACCGTTTTGATTATCGTCCTCCACCACACGTATAATGTATTTTTCCGGCACAAGGGATTCAAAACGATATTCAAAGGTTTCGCCACTGGTAGCGGTCAGGCGTTCCAAGATTTCTCCCTTCAAAGTGAGCAATTCTACCAAGTAATTTTTATCGGTTTCGAGCGAATCAATAATTAGGTCAATATTGCCATAATCTTCCGTTTTTTTGACCTGATAGGGTAGTCGGAGCGTATCATTTGTAAGTCCGTAAATATCGGTCAATGCTCCTGCCGGAATGACCAATTCGTACTGTACACCGCCTTTCCAATCATACTCCAATATCAGGTAACGACGGTCATCTTCCATGAGATCAAGGTTTGGCGCAACGGGTTTTTTCAAGCTATCTTCAAGCAAGAGAATATCTTTACCATTGACCTCGTAAATGGGATGATTAAACTCTATTTCCGCTGGTTTTTCCGGGTGAATATCGCGCATTTCGGCAGAAAAAAGAGCTTCGTCATATTTTGCTTTTGCATCGCTGCCAATGCCTAGTGAAGTAGCGGAACGAAACATCAATTTTAGTTTGGATTCGGCTGCCATAAATTGCGTTCTTTTAGGCATCTTGACTTTAACGGTATCGCGCAATTCGGCATTGGCATATAGAACAAATTGTTGTTCCGGCAAGGTATCCTGCGTATCAAACCAATAGATGATCGAGTCATTTTCTATTTCGGCATAAGCCGGAAAATCGCGTTGAGCGGTGAGGTGTTGTACCCGAATTTTTTGAGGATTTGTATTGAGTTGAAAACGAACCCGTCCATACTGTGTTGCTTTGGCACTGACAAGTCTAAGTGCTTGCTGTTCTTCAAATATTAAAAAATTCAGCTTTGTTCGGAAACTGTCCGTCAGTATCAAATCTTCTTCTAAAAAACCAATTTGCTCACCTGTTGCATCTAGTTTATAATTATAATTTTCATCTTTGAGGGCAAGGGCTTTATAGCGTCCTTCTTTGAGGTTTTTCATCTCGAAATCGCCCGTAGAATTGGTGCGCGAAAAGTAAAAAGGTTTCTCTTTATAGACCACCGAATCTTCCATATTATCATACAATAAGACCACAGCATCTTCTACGGGTTTATTGGTATAGGCATCGCGTACACGTCCGCGTATTCTGAGCGAATCAATATAATCGCCCGTTGAAAATACATAGCGAAGGTTCTCCACTTTATTGCCTTCGGTGATGTCCTCAATGGCTTCGCCAAAATTGACGGTATAGGTCGTATTGGAGCGCAATTTTTCTTTGAATTGAACAATAACAGACTTACCTTTTACACGAATAACAGGCTGCTCATCGAAGGGTGGAGAAATGACGATTTGCTTATTGGCATCTTTGAGACGCACCCATTCATCGAAGGTGAGCGTGATACGATCATCATTAAAATTGGTAGCTGAAAAACCGGACGAAGCAGTAGAATCTATACCGGGCGGACGCTTATCACGCGGACCACCTTCGGGCGGAAGCGGATTCGCACAATCGCAAAATATTATTATTAAAATGATGATTAAAAAAAGAAAATTCGATTTCATGGATTAGTGATTAGTGATTTAGTAACTCGTGATTCGTTTTATAAAAATCTAATATTTCGTCAAACTAATTACTAATTACGAATCACAAACCAAGGACAAATAACTCTCCCCTCGCGTATCCGAGTCCACTTCCAAAGCATCAACAATTGTCGCACCTATATCTGCGAAAGTGTGTCTGACACCGATATTTTTCGGAGCAATTTTTTTGCCATAATTGAGAATGGGAACGTACTCGCGCGTGTGGTCGGTGCCGGGAGCGGAGGGGTCGTTGCCGTGGTCGGCGGTGATGATAAGTAAGTCGTCGGGGCGCAGATGTTCCAGAATTTTGGGGAGTTGTGCGTCAAATTCCATCAGGCATTGGGCATAGCCTTCGATATTGCGCCGATGGCCGTAGAGCATATCAAAATCAACGAGGTTGGTAAAAATAAGGTCTGCTTGTACGGTTTTGATAGCGGCAATCGTGGCTTGGATACCTTCCATATTATTAGCGGTCTTGACGTATTCGCTGATGCCTTTACCCGAAAATATATCCACGATTTTACCAATGCTGTGTACTTTTTTTCCGGCTTTCAGAATATCATCCAATATGGTATTGGGGGGCATGACGGAAAAATCTTTTCGCCGGCTGGTACGCGAAAAATTACCGGATTTGCCCTCAAAAGGTCGTGCAATGACACGACTGACTTCATATTCATCTACCAACATATCACGAGCAATTTGGCAGATGCGATATTGCTCCTCAATGGAATAGACCGATTCGTGCATCGCAATTTGAAAGACACTATCTGCCGATGTATAGACGATAGGTTGTCGGGTTTTTAGGTGCGTATCGCCGAGTTCGTTGATGATGACCGTGCCGGAAGCGGTTTTGTTGCCAAGTGTCGATGTACCTATCGCTTCCTCAAATTGCTGCATGAGGGCTTTGGGAAAACCATTGGGAAAAGTAGGAAAAGGCTTGTCGAGTACCACGCCGCAAATTTCCCAATGCCCTGTGGTGGTGTCTTTTCCGGCTGATTTTTCTGCGGCTTTTCCAAAGGCAGCAATTGGTGTATCGGTTGGTGGGAGTTGGTTGGTGGGGTCAATATTTCCGAGTCCCATTGCTAGCAGATTCGGCAATTTCAATACCGGATAATGTCTGGCAATATTGCCTAATGTATTACTACCCGCATCACCGTATTGATGAGCATCCGGCAATTCGCCGATGCCTACGCTATCTAATACAATTAAGATCACTCGGTTGATTTTCATGCAATATTTTTTTTTAATGTAAAATGTAAAAGGGTACGAAGTAACTTGACAATGTCATGTTCGATTTTTGTTTAATATAGTTGGCATTTTACTCTTGAATTTGGGCTAAAACTCGTCTGACATTTAAATATTGCTGGAAAAATATGACATCATCGGTAAATTTTGAAAATGTCTGACGAGTTTTAACCCAAATTCGGAAAAAGGTAGTCCTTTAGATGTAATGCTAACTCATGGCGACTTGCCTTGCATTTTCAAAATGCAAGGCAAGTTTGAGCATTACATTTATAGCACTACCCTGAAAAAATATCCCATGTTAAACACAAAAATAATACTCTTCACGTCCTATCGACACTTTTACATTTTAAATTTTGTGCTTTACATTTTACATTTATATCAAATATGTAAGGCTCTATCTGCCGTAGCTGCCAAAGCTGCTTCTTTTACTGCTTCGGTGTAGGTCGGGTGTGCGTGGCTCATTCGCGCAATATCTTCGGCAGATGCTCTGAACTCCATAGCGGTGACGGCTTCTGCGATAATATCTGCTGCACGCGGACCTACGATATGAACACCCAAAACTTCATCGGTATCTTTGTGTGCAAGTATTTTGACCATGCCCTCAATATCCATGCTTGCACGGGCGCGACCAAGTGCGCGTATGGGAAATTTGCCGGATTTGTAGGGTGTTCCGGCGGTTTTGAGTTGCTCTTCCGTTTGACCGACAGCGGCAACTTCGGGCCAAGTATAGACCACACCCGGAATGAGGTTGTAATCAATATGCGGTTGTTGTCCGGCAATGGATTCGGCGACAAAAGTACCTTCTTCTTCGGCTTTGTGTGCCAACATTGCGCCTTTCACTACATCGCCTATGGCATAGATGTCCGGCACGTTGGTTTGGAGGTGTGCGTCTGTTTCGATGCGTCCTCTGTCGTCGGTTTTGATGCCTACATTTTCTAAGCCGAGATTAGCGGTGTAGGCATGTCGCCCGATAGCGATAAGGCAGTAGTCGGCTTTGATTTCGAGGGGTTTTTGACTGTCGCGATGTTCGGCAATGAGGGTAGTCGAGCGGCTAGTGGATTTGACCTCAATGACCTTGTGTTTGAAGTGAAATTTTACACCGATTTTTTTCATTGACCGCGCCAGTTCTTTACCACAATCCGCATCCATTGTTGCTATTGCTTTGTCGGCATATTCCACCACTTCTACCTCTGTACCAAGTCGCGCATATACCGACCCTAATTCAAGCCCGATAACGCCTGCACCGATAACGGTCATTCGCTTGGGCAACTTATTGATATTCAAGGCTTCTGTGGATGTAATGATGCGTTTTTTATCGTAATTAAAAGCCGGAGGTGCAATGGGTTTTGAGCCTGTAGCAATGATGGTTTTATCGGTCTCAATGGTCTCCGTTGTACCGTCTGATTTTGCTATGCTAATGGTGTTTTTATCTTTAAAAGAACCATGACCATGAAAGACATCTATTTTATTTTTTTTCATTAAATAAACAATGCCGTCACAGGTCTGTTTGACCACCGCATCTTTGCGCTTAATCATCTGCGCCATATCGACTTTCAAATCCTTGATACCAATGCCATGCTCCGCAAAATTTTTGTGTGCATTATGGTAATGTTCGGATGAATCCAACAGTGCCTTTGAGGGAATACATCCTACATTAAGGCAAGTACCACCAAGTGTATTATAGCGTTCGATAATCGCTGTTTTCATGCCCAATTGAGCGCAGCGTATGGCTGCTACATAGCCCCCGGGGCCGGAGCCGATGACCGTTACATCGTATTTCATATTTGTTAGTTTATTGGTTTATTGGGTTTATAAAGTTGATTGAGTTATATAGCTTTACAATATTAAATTAAAAAAATAACAGTATGTTTATGCTTAAAATCTGAAATCTGCCTTGAATTTGACCTAAAACTCGTCTGACATTTTGAAAATGTCAGACGAGTTTTAGGTCAAATTCAGACCGAAGTACCTTATTTATATTTAATAAAAATTTAATTTAACATTGTCAAGATAGAGTTTACATGGTTCTACTGAAATAAAGGTGATTTTAAATTATTTTATAATAAAAAATATTTATAAATAATTAATTTTTAATAATAAATAAATTATAATTAATTTAAAAACGACTATATTTCAATGCGACCTTACACGATAAATACATTTAATTTTATTATATGATATAATGTTTATTTAAAAACTGAATTAAATTAATTTTAGAATTGAAATTTTAATAATATTAAAATAATTATAATGCAAAATTTCAGGAATAACTCGTAATTCGTAACTCGCTACTTGTGCAATCAAGTGCAAAGATACAACAGCGGATGTACTTGATAGGTTGAAAAGGGAAGAAATAATATGAATAGTGCTGTGAAGGTAAGACTGTAAGGTTGGAGAACTTGCCTTGCATTTTGGAAATGCAAGGCAAGTTTATACTCTTTTAAGTTATTTTGTCAAGCGATATCTTAGCCCGATTTGTAAACCATAGAGAAGCGGGCGGGTGGCTGAATTGCTGCCGTCTATTTCCCAGTTGGTGATGTATTTTGTGGTCGTGATTTGAGAGAACAACTTGGTGTTCGGATTGAGCTGATAATTGTAGTGGATATCGAAGCGCAAGCCAAGTTGATTTTTCTTAAATAAAGGATTATCATTATTAAAAACGGTAACGTCTTGTTGTTCGTTCAGGCGTTTTCCTTTACCGCTGAGTTGCCATAAATAGGATGCTCCAGTGTAAAAACCCAAAGACGATTTTTGGCTTATCGCTTGGTCGAAACGATAGCCTAAACTTAGGGTATGAAGTTGGTATTGATTATATTTCACCTCACGTTGATAACGGTTGCCGGATAGGATAGTATCCTTATACTCTGTGTGAAGCACTCTTTGGGTCAGGCTGCTGACTACTTGTCTGATGGGGAGGTCTTCTTCTAAAGTTTCTATTTCGTGCGTACCTTCGTAATCAAAAAGTTCCTCCAGAGAACTGTATTCGTAATCCATTTGGAGCGCGTGTTTGGGGCTGAAGGACAGACTAATTGACGGATTTATGTGGTAGCCAGGGAATCCGCTGACATACTCATGGTTGATATTGGTGGCATCAAAGGCTGTCCAGTTTGTGATGCCACTTGCAATACCCAAGGATATATGTTTCTTAAAAATAGTAGGGGTATCTGTATTTTGGGGTGTTTTGAAGGAATTGATGGCGAGAGGGGGGCTTTCAATCAGTCCTATGTCTATTGCGGGCAATTTAGTGATTTCGGCAGGTGTTTCTGATGAAACAGCAACTGTATTGACATTTAAATGATTAATGGTTTCATCCTTTTTATCTTGACTGAGGGCATCGTGATTACTTGGGGTGTTTAATTCCTTTTGTCTGATATTTTGACTTTCTTTTAAATTGTTATTGATTGTATTTTGGGGGGATTTTACGGGGATTTTTAGTGTGTTTGTTGTTGATGATGATGATTTGACAATTGTTTTCTTTTTATTAGAAATTTGTTGGTGTCTTAGTTCAAGTTGAGGGAGTGTAGTTTTGGTCGAATTGGCTATATCACTTTGTTGAGGTAGCGTCATTTCAGTATGGATATTTTCTGATGCTGTATCGGTTTCTTTTTTATTGTCTTGAATTGAACCGATAGGTTGGGTGATTACTTTTTCATGGTCCGAATATTCTAATGCAAACCAACTTCCAATACCGCCAATTATCAGAAGGAGCAATAGCAGCCACCACCAAGGTCGATTATTTTTTTTCGACTTGGTTTTTTGCATCTTTTCATAGATGCCCTCTCTCATATCATCCCAACCGAAACCTTCGGGTAGTTCTGATTGATGGCCAAACTGACCGTTTTTCATATTTGAGTAAAAGTCATCCATATAAGTCAATTTGAGTGTTGTTTATAAAATAATTTTTAGTCCATTTTCTGGCGCGAGTCAATTGAGAACGTGAAGTTGCTTCTGTAATATTCAGTTGTTCGCCGATTTCTTTGTGCGAATAGCCGTCTATGATGGACAGCATAAAAACTACTTTATACCCTGAAGGCATATCATTCAACAATAGATCAATATCCGTGCGTTTTAAATCCGTTGGTAAAGGTGCATCATCCGCTATATCGAATGATGTATCAATCGTTTGAGCTTCATGTAAAGGTCTTTTTTTCCTGAGTTGTTGCAGACACTCGTTAATCGCAATTCTTTTTATCCAAGCTTTAAAATTCCCTCTTTGAGGGTCAAATTTTTTTATATTGATAAATATTTTAGCAAAAATTTCCTGCATCATATCTTTACGGAAATCAATATCCGCGATATACCTTTTGACATGACTATACACGTAAGGCGCACAATCTTTATACAACTGTGCATGCCCACGTTCTAATCCCTTTTTACACCATTCTATATTCTGCGGATCAGTCAAGTTATTTCTTTTACGAAGTATTACAGAAAGATTGAAAATAATATTTACGAAAAATATGTAAAGACTGTTTCACTTTTGAGCAAAACAGCCTTTACTAACTGCTAATGAATCATTCGCAGTTATAGAAAAATTCGTAATAATCTTCAGACACATTAAATGTTATCTGTACCCCTGTTGCTGTTTCAGTAACTGTTACAGGGAAGACAATTTCGGTAAAAAAGATGGAATCATCATCATCAAGAAACACCGAAGCTGCGTCAACGTCCTCTATACTACCCGTTTCGCCCGTTTCAGTATTTATATATTCCAACGGATAGTTAATGGAATAACATTCGTAATAATAGCTAAATATGTCAGAGTTTATGATAAAGGCGAACACAGATACTTCATAGTCATTCCAACCTTCACAATCTAACCAAGCCGCATCAAGTTCTTCATTATTATTGACCACAAGTTCTTCTCCATTGCCATTGACCAAAGTTAAGGGGAATACATAATCTATTGTGACTCCGCTGAGAACGAGATTGCAAAGGTCGTCATGGTTGTTGATGACATAGATATTTCCGTCTTGATCGACCATTTCAAAAGGATAAGAAAAATCCCAACAGTCATCAAAAGGACCTTCCCAATCAATAATATCATCACAGGCAATCAATAATTCAAATAATTCCTCATCATCATTAGCTGTCAGTGTATTACCATCCTCATCAACAAGGCTGATTGGAAATTGGAAAGACAGGTCATAATTAGTAGCTACTAAGTCCACCAATTCATCTTCATCATTTGCAGTCAATATATTACCTTCGCCATCTACCAAATTAAAAGGATAAACCATCTGATAGCAAGAGTTCAATTCTGTAATGAGGAAAGCCGGAAATAAATCTTCACCCCAACCTGTGTCAGGAATACAAGCGGCAAAGGCATCGCCGAGTGCTTCTGCATCTTCGATAGATGCTGTCGTACCGTCATCAGTGTAAGTAATATTTATCGGATAAACATAATCAATAATTTCTTCTGTAATTTCTAAAGTATCAAAGTCGTCAATACTGTTGATAGTATAGGTCGTTCCGTCTTCTGATACAAGGCTAAAAGGAAAGTCTATCGAAAAACAGCCCAAGTCCAATCCGTCAGTTGTTGTTCCATCAACTTTCATTTGACTTACGAGTGGGTTAACTGCTGTCGTTTCTATTGGTGGTTGTTCAATGAAGTCCTCCACTTCAGAAATTTCCTCCTTCTTGCAGGAAGAAAAAGCCAGAAGCATAGCTATAAAACCGAAGAAAAATATTTTTGAATAAGTCATTTTTTTTCTATTTTTGTTGAATAAACATTTACAGGTTGTACTGAAATTGGTGTATTTCTTTTGTAAGATAAAATAATAAAAGAACAACTATATTTCGGTACAACCATTTTTAATATGAGCCGCTCACCATACTATATGCAAACTTGCTTTGTTTTGCTGCACTTCAAAAAAAATAATTTCAAAAAAAATAAAAAGTAAAAGTTTTTTTATTTCCCAATGTCCAAAGTTCAGGTTATAAGTTAATTATGAATTAAGATAATTTATTTCATGTTTTAGTATATTTTAAAAAACAACTTATGTTATAAATTATATTTTAAGTGATAAAATTTAACGTCATTTCAATCAGATTTGTAGCAAAAATAAGTAAAATTTAGCAAACCCATAATAGGCATACGTCACTACAAATCAACTCCAAAAATGGCTACCAGTCAATAGTTGGACAGTCCATAGTCCATAGTTGTCATAATAACTTGAATTTCAATGGGCTTGTAACTTGTTGATTGTCAAAGTGTCCAACGTTAGACGGGCTATCAGTTCATGGTTGGACAGTTCATAGTTCATAGTTTATCATAATAACCTAAATTTCAATAGCTTTGTAACTCACTGATTATCAAACTGTCCAACGTTAGACGGGTAGCCGTTAGACGGGTAGCCGAAATCTGTAAGTTGGGTTAATGATAAGGAATGAATTAAAATTAAAATACAAAAGCCGAGTTCGTTATTCGTAAATAACATTCCTTGTTCGATATTCGACATTCAAAAAAAGTTGAAAAACTATTTTTAAGCTGTCCTAAAACTCAAAGGGATCGACCCGATTTCGATTATAAGGTATTTTGAGAAAATCAAGCGAGCCGGGCTTGGCACGCAGGTAAAATGAAAAGACACGCCTGTCGGGACGGAAGCTGAATCCGCTTTCCCAACAATGCAAGTCGCGGGAGAGGGAAATATCGGGATAGGTGAGACTTTGCCTGACAAAATCGTAACCGATACGCCCGATTTGCAGCCTGAGTTTTTTGGTCACATTGAAGGTCGTACCACTCAAATTGATGGTGTTGGTCGTAATCACCAATGTATCTTTACCATTCTGAAATTCCCGCCTAATATCAAAACTATAATTAAAACTCAAAGAACTG
The DNA here is from genome assembly GCA_938028705.1 of uncultured Saprospiraceae bacterium. GTDB lineage: Bacteria > Bacteroidota > Bacteroidia > Chitinophagales > Saprospiraceae > JAHDEO01. The sequence goes on from CALIZI010000111.1 coordinate 49,550, forward strand.
ACAAACTGCTGAGACGGCGGCTTGGCTTCGCCTTTTTCGTTTTTATTTTTACCAAATGCCTTGCTGATGTCTTGTGGATTAAGGCGTGTAGTCAGCGTAAAACCACCGTCAGTAAAACGAGCGGGTCGGCGATTTTCCGTCCATTGGTAGCGGTTGACTCTCCTGCCCCTGGCATCAATGGTATAAGGGTCAAAATTAGCATCAAATCTCAGATCGACCACTTTAAATATTTTGGTATTGCCACCCATACGAATGGCTCTCATATTAAGGGAATCCGCCTGAAAGTCATAAGAGCTATTGAACCTCAACTGATTCAATATCATGATTTTTTTGTAGCGTGAAGTGCTATCTTTTTTATTTAAAAATTTGGCTTCCAGTTGGTTATCAATACCGTAAGTCAATGTAGCACCGCCACGACTACGGGGTGCGCCCGTAATAAAACGGGTATATTCCCTCATATTATCCTCAATATCATCACGATTATCTGTTCGAATATTATCATAATATCCCCAAAAATCACTGAAGTAATTGGGTGAAAAAGTGACTCCTATATTCGGTTTCATCACATGTCTGATGGCTTGCCCTTTTTTGCCTAAGGGCAAAGTTCCGTAAAGTACCGTATTAGCACTTACACCGCCCGACACCTGACGCAAGGCATCAAAACCCCATACAGTCGTAGTGTCTATACTTCCAAAAATGGTATCGGAAGAAATATTATCTATCAGTGGATTTCCAAGCGCATCAAGCAGTGTATCTCCATTTATATCAATGGAATATACAATATCGGTATTTATTATATTGGTGGGGTCAAAATTTAAATTTTGTGTTTTGAAAAACCACCTTTCATCATAGCTGACGGAAGGGTTGATATTGATGTATTTGAATAACTTGAAATTGAACCCGATAGTAGGGTCATGGGTAATACTAAAATCTATATCGTCATAATATTTATCTTTATTACTGAAAATTAAGGTGTCCAATGTTTGAGCCTGTCCTGTTGCTCTACCGGTATAACCAAAAGTAATTTTTTCATACCAGCGTTCTTTGCCTATCTTATTTTTTCGTTCAAATGGACGAATAGTATTGAGGTTGAAATTAAACTCCGGGAAAGTAACCGTCATCAATCGGGTTGCTGTATTTTGCGTATGACCAAAACCCGCAGAGATAGAATATGGCTTGCCGGGAAAACGCTTACGAACTGATATATTGGAACTCAATGTGCCTGCAAGTACACTATTACCGTCATCATAATTATTAGAATAAAAAGAGCCTGTTCCCAAATTGACACTTGCTGAAAAAGTACGTGTAGGATGCGCCGAAGCATCCTGATTATGCGACCAACTGATGTTAAAATCGCGTATCGGTTTGGGTTCTATTTCTTTAATATCCAATCGTTGACTGGAATAACTAAGCGTCAGACTGCCATTATATTTATACCTTTTTCGGTAAGTGGAATTAAGATTGACCAACCATGAACCCCGCGAATACAAATCCCCCGTAGCCCGAATATCCCAATAATCATTAATGACGTGGTAGTACCCAAAACCCAGTAATCCAACACCTTTTGCGGGTGAAATATCATAATTGCGCGGGAAAATCACACCGGAACGCTGCCCTGTTTTGAGCGGAAAAAAACCAAAAGGCAACCACAAGGGAGTAGGCACACGCTCAATTTCAAGATTGGATGAACCAACGACGATAATCTTGTCGGGAATAATTTTTGCCTTCCGGCTGCGTACTCCGAAGTGCGGTTCGGGGTGGTTGCAAGTCGTATAAAGCGTACCTTGTGCATAGACCACATCATCCTCTCCCTCAGCCTGTTGGCTTCGCAAATCAAACTTCACATTATCCGACAAGAGATAGCCATCTCCTTCTTCGGTACGCACCTGATAAACCTTTCCCTTATGGGTCCGAAAATTATATTTAATACTATCCGAATCAAATTTTTGGTCGCCATCCACAAACTCCGCAGTGCCGTCGCGTCCGCCCGATGCCACGACAATATCATTGGCAATATCAAAAATAATATAATCCGCCTTCAAACTCATCGTCTCATATTCCACCTGCGCCCCGCCATGCAAATAAATCTTCTGATTCGCCAAATCATAGACCATAGAATCCACTGCACTATAATTCACAGGAGCTTCCAATGAATCACTTGAATAACTTATCTTTGCAGCATCTGATTGTGACGTGGGTTGCACAGGCAAACTATCAAGCACAGGCGCAAGCGTATCGGCAAGGGCAGCAACATCCGTAGGCAGACTGTCCTGCAATACACTGACTTTATTTTGTTTACCCAATATCAATTTACCCTCTTCTTGTGCTTTCACCATAGAAGAAAAACACAAGAAAAAAGAGATAATGAGTAAATTTGTATAGTATTTGTGCAACATCGTTTTTATCGGTTATTCGCAGTGAGGGTTTATTTTGAATTTTATTATAATGAAAAAAATAGTTGTAATTATTTTTTAGTTCAATTTTGAAATGCTCCTGTACTGACGACTTTAGCCGTCAAGTGGCTTGTTTTTTCTCGACGGCTAAAGTCGTCGGTACAGGGCATACGAATTTAATTATAAATTTAAATATTTTTATTACAAATAATGATAAATTAATATTTTATTAACAAAAATATAAAATTTAAATAATTTCTTTGAAATGCCACCACAAATCAACAAATTATAAGCCAATGAAGCAATGAATACTGACAATATTAATAAAAAAGTATATCGCAATGCAAGTATTTAACGAATAATTAGCAACACTTGTGCGAAATTCAATTAACTTTAACAAAAATCAAGTGGGGGAATCCATATATTTGTGAATATTGAGTCAGCGAATTGCGAGTATCAAGTTTAGCGAGTTTACGAATCAACGAGTTACGAGTTACGAATTATTAATTACTAATCACTACGATATGTTTTCATTATTTAGCAGAAAAGGAAATATCAAGCCAAAAGAATTTGGTTATAAGTCTCGTTATTATGATGAAGAAAAAGAAGAACGTGAGGCGCGTATCCGCGAACGCAGAGCAGGTGCCGAAGGAAATCCGGCAGCCACCAAAGCCCGTATTGCCCGTACCTTCAGAGAGAAACGCGGCAATCAAAACCAAGCATTAAAAAGTGCCGCTATGCGCTCCAATATGATACTCCTCGCCATCGTCATTGCATTATGCGCCTTTGTGTATATTTTTTTACAAAATCATTTACCAACACTTGTCGAAAGTTGGTTTAACTAGAGTTGAACGGTTGAACAGTTAATTAGTTAATCAGGTGAACGAGTAATCAGGTTATTTATTTTAAAATAATTGGTTGCACTGAAATAAGTAAAAAAACAAATAAACTATTTTTGTGTGTATAAAATGCTTAAATTTGTGTTGACAGATGTAGTATCATAAGACGTATCATTTATGTTCCATGCCAATGTAGTTAATGAGGATGCCCTTCT
>CALIZI010000112.1 GCA_938028705.1 uncultured Saprospiraceae bacterium
TGTATTGATAGTAATGCTTTTTTGAAAATAAAATTTAAATTAATTATTTTTTTTATTTATAAAATATTTATTATCATTTTTTTATAAATAATTTAATGATTTACTTGACAAAAAAATTAGCAAATAGCATTACATGTATAATACTACCCAAAATTTAAATACTCCGTTTGCTAAACTTAAAAAGTTTGGTAAACGTAAGTAAAGCACTGATTCTTAGCTAATTATAAATTTCAGTACTCTACCCACGTTTAGCAAACTTGAAAAGTTTACCAAACGGCTTACTTACATTTTGTGTAAAATTAATATCGTATGAAGTGTCAACCAATCAGATAAACTTGTCAAAAATTTTCATAAAATACTTCTACCATGAATACTAATTTCCTTTATAATAGAGATAAGGCAGTTGCTGCCATTGTTTTTGTATTGAGAGAAATGGACGGAACTATTGGTTTTCATAAATTATCCAAAATTCTATACTTTGCTGACCAAAAGCATTTGGTTGAATTTGGGCGACCCATTACAGGAGATACTTATCAAGCTATGAATTTCGGACCTGTTCCGCATACTACCTATAATCTGGTGAAACGTGAAACACCGCCTCAATTTTCCAAACATGGTGCTTATAATTTATTGTTGGAGGAGTATGATGACGCTATATTTGAAGAATTATCGGAGACTGATATGGAGTTTTTATCTCAATCTGTTATTGAAAATAAAGACCTGACTTTTCAGCAATTGGTTGATAAATCGCACAAAGAGGCTTGGACAAAAAATGAAGGTCAATTTATAAATATCATAGATATTGCCAAAGAAGCGGGTGCAGATGAAAACATGCTCAATTACATTTCTCAAAATATAAAAAACCAGACTTTTGCCGCATAATGTCTCCACTGAGTGACTTTTTCCCGGATGATCTGCAATTTTCGAGATTCAAAGAGAAGATTGAAATCGGTAGTGTCATCAAACATTTAGCCGAAGATACCGAACCACCTAAACATAAAAGAATGATTGTCATAGGGAAGTCTTCAGACGGACTCACTATTGCCACCATTTATTTCAATTCTGATTTAAACACCAACTTTTTTAGGAGTAAGCGAATGCAGGATTTACAGATTCCATTTGAACAACAAGGTCGTGAATACTTGGAGTGGGATTCTTATCTTGATTGTTCTAAGTTGCACGTCAAACAACTTGATAAACTAAAAGCGGAATTTTATGACTCCGAGTTGGAATCTTTGGGTAAAGTCTCACAGGAAGATTTGGATTTGATAAAAGGAAAATTAATAAGTGCTGCCACAATTTCACTCAAACAAAAAAAAGAATACGGTTTGATAAAATTTTAACCACCACTATCAAAACCCTTTCCGCCAAGCCTTCAATACTTCCACTTCATCGGCTGTAATGTATTGGGTAGTCAATGCTTCTTCGAGCAATACATCATAATTGCTAAGGGTTTCGAGTTGGCAATCGGCGGCGGCAAAGGCTGTCTTGGATTGCTCAAAACCGTAAGTGAAAATCGCCAATACACCCACAACTTCACAGCCGACATTTTTCAAAACATCTACCGCTTCAAGACTACTGCCACCTGTCGAAATCAGGTCTTCAACGACCAATACCCGTTCACTGCCGCTTACGTCACCTTCTATTCTGTTTTGCAGACCGTGTCCTTTGGCTTTGCTACGTATGTATGCGAAGGGCAGGTTCAAAGCATCTGCCAATAATGCGCCATGTGCGATACCCGCCGTCGCAACGCCCGCCACTATATCGAACGTGCCAAACAGTTTGGATTTTTCGACCAAACTTTCTTTGATAAAAGTACGTATCGCAGGATGTGAGAGTGTCTTACGATTATCGCAATATATAGGTGACTGAATACCTGATGCCCATGTAAATGGGTTTTGTGGCTTGAGTTTTATTGCTTTTATTTGTAGCAGTTTTGCGGCTATCTGTGATTCATTATTGCTCATGGTTCATGGTTCATAGTTCATGGCTTGATAGTTTGTGTAAATAAATACTATGAACCATGAACTATCAACTATGAACTGTTAAAAAAAATTACACAAATGTACAGAATCTATCTTAAAAATAAAGCGTTCGTGCTGACGGCTGAACCTGTGGCGAGTCTTTCATCGAATTATCCGAATGCGCTTATTATTCATTATCAAGGCGATAAAGGGGATTTGAAAGATGATATTAAGCGTTTGAAAAAGTTGAAACAAACGGATGAAATTGTGATTCGCTATGAGGATGTGGCACAATTAAAATGTGATTTTTTTGATTTGTACCACATTGTGGAAGCAGCCGGTGGTGTGATCTTTAATACCAATAATGAAATCCTGTTTATTTATCGTCGCGGCAATTGGGATTTGCCGAAAGGCAAAATAGATAGAGGAGAAACAAAGGAGGAAGCCGCTGTACGAGAGGTACTCGAAGAGACCGGACTGACAGCCGTAGAGCGACACGAATTATTGCATACCTCGTACCACATTTATAAAAATGGTAAAGATAAAACTTGTCTCAAACCTACTTATTGGTATAGAATGACTACCGAAAATACTGAATTGAAATTACAACATGAAGAAGATATAGAAGATGCCGAATGGCTGACTGCAAGTGATTTTCTGGAAGGTGGACGGGTGACGTATAAAGCTATTTTGGATGTGATTAAGGGAGTGGAGAGTGTGAGAGTATGAGAGTAAAGAGTCTGAGAGAGTAAAGAGTAGTGAGTGTGAGAGTAGTGAGTTTTCTCATTACAAAACTCTTTACTCTCACACTCTACACTCTTTACTCTCACACTCTCTCTACTCTTGTCTCTTTTTCTTATTTCCACCACCTGTGAGGGAATACCCTACACTAAGGATAAGTTGTGGGTCACCGGTATCGAATACGCGGTCTGCGCCGAGTACATTGGCACTGTTGCCGAATGTGGTGAAGTTACCTTCGTAGCGCAAGTCAACGATTAATCGCTTGCCGATATCCAAGCCTATACCCGCCTGATAACCATACTTGGCACTTTCTATCATCGTTTCTCTTTCTTGGGCATCGGTGAGGGCATCTCTGTCAAAAGCCATTCGGACATAAGGACCAGCCATGAGTCGCGCAGGACCTAATTTGGTTCCAAACATCAAAGGAATGTCCAAATCATTGAGTGAGGTAATCATGACTTCGGGCTGCACATAAAAGCCAAATAATTTTAATCTGGCAAAAGCACCGATTTGTGTACTGACATTGGCTTGGTCGTAGATGTCAACCAAAGTGTTCGTACTGTCTGCGGTAGCCGCTTGAAGATTGGTAGTGGTAGCACCGATACCTGCTTTAGGTCCGATTTTGAACATCTGTGCAGAGACAGAAGTAGCGAAGAACATGCAGCAGGCTACGATGGGAATGATTATTTTTTGCATAGTTATATATATTGCGAGGTGAACGAATAAGATATTTTAAAATTCATTTTTATTGCTATACATAATTAAACGATTATCATGCCAACCCAAGTATCTTGCAGCAAACTTTAACAAAAAAAATTAAACTTTAACATAATTTTTAGATGCTTGTCTTTGAGATGACAGTCAATCAGAAAATCAATAATCACTCGAATGTAGTATTACACATGATGTAAAATAAAATAATTTTTCATTAAAATATTTTTAAAATCACTTCATTATAAACTTAATATCAATATTTTACGAAATAACTTTATGAATTAAATAATATTTATTTTATTTTTTATATTATTTAGAAAGTGCATTACAACAAATTACAACACACTCTTCAATACACGTTTAAATTTAAATAATATAAAATTAAAATAAACTGTCCTTCAATTTTCTCTAACGGCTCAATGCAGAGGATATACCATTATTAAAGCTCCAATAATTTTTATCCGCACCATTGATGTCTCCATTCATATTATAATCTCCTGCATTATATATACTAAAATTACCATTCTCTATCGACCACGTTGCCTTATCATCACCATTGACATCGTAGCCCTGAAGATTACCTTGTTCACCCTCTCCTGCAAACAAAGCCCAGACTCCCGGCTCCACTTCCTTTTGCCCGTTTCCGCCATACGCATTAGCTAATGTAAAATCGTAAGCAGCCACTTTATTGACAACTGTAACCGGAGTAGCAGTTAATGCTCCGATATGATTTCGGTGTTCTATCAATACATAAAACGAAGTGGGGTCGGCAGCAGTCAAAGGACAGCCATCAGGAAAAACAATCGTTCCATCTTCCATGAGCAATGCAGCGGTTTTTTTGAAATTATCGGCTGCCATGATAGTCGTTCTAAACGTCAGCAAGACCCAGTCCACGACTTCTAAGCCATGTTCTGCGGCAATATCTGCATAGTGACTATTTGTCCAATTCGCGCCTTCCGTACCTGTGTAGGACCAAGGCTTAGTGACATAAGGTTGTCCTGCCGGAGTAGGCGGAGCGATGTTGCTGGCAGGTGTTTGTCCGGGCAACACCCCCAATTCGCTCAAATCGGTTCGCATAGATTTGAGGTGCTGATTGCCACCTGAGAGGTCAGTCAATGCACCTTCCAGAAAAGCGGTCAATTGTATATCAATACAGGCATTGCCCAAAGTCGTAAAATATACCGAATTTGTAAAATCCGAACTACCATTTCCACAGACCGTTGCTATTTGAAATTCATATTGTGTGCCTGCGTCCAGATTATTCAAGACCGTATTTGTGGTATTGACATTTTTTGTTGTCCAAGCATCATTCATTCCATGACGGCGATAGCGAAGCATATAACTCGCGGCTCCGCTTGCTGCTCCCCACACCAAAGCATAGGAAGTCTCCCCCTGACTATAACTCCCCCAAGAATTGGGCGCACTACAACTTGCTCCCGGACCCGGAACGGCATTGAAACCGTCAGTTACCCATTCCGAAACTCGCTGGTCCGAGCATCTTGTGCGAATACTATACTCATAAATATATCCTTGCGATAAGCCGTTTAAAGTCAAGGGACTTTCCACCTTGCCACCAAAATTCCAGTTGCTACCCGAAATACGATAACGGACCTCTGAAACCCCTGCACCTGCAGGTTCCGTCCATGATAAAGTGGCTGACGTACCCGTAATATTACCCTCACTCAAATTGCTTGGAACAGCACAAGTGCCTGATATACAACCCGTATAACTACGTTGAAAAGCATAATAACTCATCCGGCTGTTTTGCTGCGGCGTAAATACTGACGCACAAGCTCCGCTGCTATAAGCCATCGTATTGTCCGTCTGCGGCGTATATTGTGCGCCACTACAAGGTCCGGTTGCTGTGCCTGTATAATTACAGTTAATATCTACCAAAAGGTTGAGGTTCGGGTCGGCATCGGTATCGCACAATTGGTCGCCTGCGGTCTGACAATTATAACAACTGTTATTGGCATCGCGCGTAATCGCTTCTGCGCCATAACGTGTGTCATGCGGATGCAGCAAACCGAAATAATGCCCCATCTCGTGCGATAGCGTATTACTGCTCAAAATACATGAATTTCGCAGCATCAAATGGTCAAAACCCAAGGGGAAATAAGCGTATCCGCAAATATCTGAAAGTGTGCCGTTAAAATCGTACTTCACGCGATTAAAATAATAGAGATTAATCGCACCTTCTACATTATAAAGGTCTGTAATCGCCTCTTCCTCAGTTTGTTCAAAATTATAATAATTACTATTATTGATGTAATTAATAGCGGCACAATCGAAAAACGATATGCCTGCATCGGCAAAATCTGCATTTAGCTCGACTATACTTTGATTGGCTTGAGCGGCTGTTATACCGCCTGTGCCATTAGTTTGTCGGACTATATGTATTTGAATGGGAAATTTATAAGTTACCGCATTTTTTAAGGTCGCATTTTTTTCGATAAATTGATGCACATCATCAAGTTGTGTAGTCAGATATTCGGCAGTTTCGTCACTGATTTGAGTGCCGCAAGGTGCTTGCCCAAAAGCAATTTTTGCAAAACATAAAAATACCAGAAATACCATGAATAATTTGGATGAAAAAGGTGTCATAATGATAACTTTTAATAAGAAAACATGTTAAACTTTGGCAATGTATTCATTCAAACCTATGTATTTTTTAACAAATATCTTACTAATGTGACACACTAAATAACTTGACAATGTCATGTTCGATTTTTATTTAATACATTTGGCATTTTGCTCTTGAATTTAGGCTAAAACTCGTCAGACATTTAAATATTGCTAGAAAAATATGACATCATCGGTAAATTTTGAAAATGTCTGACGAGTTTTAGCCTAAATTCGGAAAAAATATCCCATGTTAAACACAAACATATTTTTATTTTTAAAACATGACATTTTCAAGATAAAATCATTTTAAAATATTAGCATTCTTTTTTATTAAAAAAATATAAATTTAAATATTTTTATATCTAAATCATCAACAAAGGAATGATTTTTGTAAACAAAAACCTCTTTTAAACCGTTTTCCATTAGCAAACAATATAAAACAATATTCGCTCATCTGTACTATGAGGTGAAAATCGTTATTGTAATGTAAAATAATAAATATAAAAGTGTATAACGTGAATGTTTTTTAACAATAATTTGATTTTCAAATTTTTAAACATATAATAATTTAAAAATAAATAACTTCATATCCTATCGACACTTTTACATTTTACATTTTGTGTTTTACATTTTACATTTTCACCGCTTAATACATATGAGCGACAATACCTTTACAACATGATAAAATACCTACTTCCCCTACTCTGCATCATTGCCCTGATTGCTGCCTGTGATTTAGAGCGCGATATTGACATCAAACTCCCCGAATACGAAAATGAAATTACCGTAGAAAGCTACATCGAACCCGGTCAACCCTTACGCGCTTTAATTGTCGAAAGTGTTAGTTATACCGAATCTTCCAATGCTCCACTTGACGAAAATACCATCATCAACATCACCGGCGAAGGGCAGCAAATTCCTGCTCTGTCACTCTCTCAACTACGCGAATTTATTTACATGGAAGGTGATACCACCTTTATACAAATATTTGACAGTTTCGTAAATTCTCTGGGGCTTATTTATCTGATTAATGATGCAACAGTCACCATCAGTCATGCCGGACAAGACTATACCCTTGAGCCGGCTATTTATTTTGATTTTGATAATATAAAAATTTATAATTACCAACACCCCTTCATCGTTCCCATAGATTACACCAACGATTTCTCCATACAAGTCACTGATAATCAAGACCGTAACGCAAGTGCCAGCACCCGCATACTCCCGCCCGTACCCATTGATAGTATCGTCTATTTCTTCAATAATGAAGATACCGCTTCCATTCAGGCTTGGTTTACCGACGATGCCGCCACAGAAAACTACTATCGGTTTATGGTACATGGCAGCAATCTCATTGACGACCTTTACCAAGATGCTACCATCAACGACCGCTTCTTCAATGGCGACGATGTACCTCTGGGTACTGACTTCAACTTTGGCATCGGCGATACCTCAATTGTCACCCTCTTTCATATTGACGAAACCTATCACGACTTCTACGAAACCTACCAAGAAGCCTTCTTCGCCAATGGCAATCCATTCGCTCAACCCGCCCAAATCCTCACCAACATAGAAGGCGGGCGCGGCATTTTTACTGCGCTCTCTTATGTGCGCGATACGGTGATTATTGAGTAACTAAATAGGTAGTGCTATAAATGTAATGCTCAAACTTGCCTTGCATTTTGAAAATGCAAGGCAAGTCGCCATGAGTTAGCATTACATCTAAAGGACTACCACTAAATGAAGTGATGAGTGATGGATTAATCGATGATTAGTCAGGGTAAAACGAAATATCGAGGTCTTTTTTTATTTAAAAATGCTTTTGCTTGGCATCCGTAGCGTAATGCTTCCAGCCTGCGTTGCGTCTAAACGATACGAAGTCAGTGCCTTATCGTTTTCACATACTTTTTGCGGTTCATTACTCACTCCCGAAAGCTTTCGGGATAAATATGTGGACAGTTGAATGTTCCTCCTATCCCAAGTTGCATAAGTCTGTTTAAAATCGTATTTTCACAAAAAAATACAGTTATGAAAGTTATTGATTTTGAAACCACTGCGGACAAATTCCTGATTAGCATTGATAAAAATGCGATAAAAAAGGAATCTGTAATGCGGGTGATTAAGCGGCTTCAGCAAGAGTATTTGGCAGAAGTAGCTGATATCGACGAAAGTATTCTCGAACTCGGAGAAGAAATAAAAGCTACTTGGTGGCAAAAAAATAAGTCACGCTTTATCAAAGATGACGAATGAGAAGAGGAGCATAAAGGTTTCACTATTTTTTTTGATGAAAATATCTTAATTTAAACCATAGATTTGAAATTCGGAAAACTACCCGACATCTCCCAAGTCAACTTCACCCTCCCGCCCGATGCCACAGGCACCAATGCCCTGTTGCAAAAACTCCCACCAAGCACTCCCCTACTCTACGTCGGTTGCACAGGTTGGAGCATGAAGGAGTGGGTCGGTACGGTCTATCCGCCCAAGACCAAAGCCAAAGACTTTCTGCACCACTACGCCCGTCAGTTTGGCACTATCGAACTCAACACCACACACTACCGCATCCCTAGCCCCGAAACCGTTGTGAAATGGCGCGATACCACACCTGCCGATTTTCGTTTTTGCCCTAAAATACCTCAGTCGATTAGCCATAGCCGCGATATGGGTTTGAGTGGCGATAATATTTTACGATTTTGCGAAAATATTAGTTTGTTGGAAGAAAAACTTGCTTGTTGTTTTGTGCAATTACCGCCCTATTTTGGTTTCGACAGGTTGAATTTACTCACTCGGTTTTTAGAGAAATTTCCGCGTACCATAGCACTTGCTATTGAGTTGCGACACGAATCTTGGTTCAATCATCCCGCAAATTTTAAAGCCGTTTTTGAGGTATTGGAACGGCTCAATATCAGCCCTGTCATCACCGATGTAGCGGGCAGGCGCGATGTACTGCATCAACGATTGACGACTGATACGGTCTTAATTCGATTTGTCGGAAATGCCTTAGACCCAACGGATTATACTCGCATTGATGCTTGGGCGCAGCGGCTCAAACAGTGGTTCGATGCAGGGCTGCAGCAGGTCTTTTTCTTTCCTCACGAACCCGACAACATACTTGCCCCTCAACTTGCCGCCTATTTTATCAAAAAAATAAACGAACTTTGTGGACTCGACATTCATGTACCCACGCTAGACGGAAGTACAACGGAAAACGTATCGGGGCAAATAAGTTTATTCTAAAATATATCTATTCAATTGCCGTTATTATTTACAAAAGAAATTGCCGACCAAACGCATATTGCGCTATGGAAAATCGTGGAGGACGAGCATTTTTTTATCAAAAAAATGACACTTACCAACAGCGAAACCGAGCGTCTTGACCGCATCAAAGGGCGGCGGCGACTGGAATGGTTGGCAGGTCGGTGGCTGGTGCATAAAATGAGCGGCAAAGGCGAGCGGCTCATCTGCCAAGCCGACCAATACGGCAAACCACACTTGATAAATTCGCCTTTGGAGATGTCTTTGAGTCACTCCAATGAGGTAGCTGCCGCGATACTTGCGCCACAGTCGGTAGGTATTGACATCCAAAAAATCGTTAGAAAAATAGAGCGTATCGCACACAAATATATGCGCCCCGAAGAGACCGAAAGTCTCGCGCTTCACCATATCGAACACCTGCACATTTACTGGGGAGCAAAGGAAGCACTCTACAAAGCCTACGGACGACGCGAACTGGATTTCATTAAACATATTCATATCCAACCTTTTGATTATCAGCAAATTGGAACAACAACAGGGCGGGTCATCAAAGGCGATTTTAAAGCAAATTATCAGATATATTTTGAAAAAATCGGGGAATATATCCTTGTATATACTATCGAAATTTAACCATATTTAACCACGAAGGACACTAAATTCACTAAATCGAACTAAGACAAAAGAACACAAGAAGCAGTAAGTAATTTTCTTAGCAATCTTCGTTTTCTTTTACGTTAGTTCGATTTAGTGAATTTAGTGCGCTTCGTGGTTCAAAAAAAATCATGTTGAAAAAATATTGTTTTTTAGCTTTTTTTGTGTTAAGCTTTTTTTCGTGTAAAAACACAACACCTGACATCGACAGTAACACAACAGATTTCGACAATTTTTATAAAAAATTTCACCGCGATAGCGTCTATCAGATAGAGCATATCCGTTTTCCGCTGCCCGGTTTTCCGAGCTTTGCAGATAGTATGACGATTGTACGAAATGATTTTTATTGGCAAAAAGAAGACTGGTCAATACAGAACGAAATTGACCTTGAATCAAGCGAATACAAACGCGAATTAAACGTATTAGGTAATCTTGCAATCGAACGAGTGTTTCTACAAGAAGGTGTATTTATCGAACGACGATTTCTTAAAACTAATGACGAGTGGGCATTGATTTACTATTCAGATTTGAACTTCGGTGAGCAACGGGAATGATATTGTTTTATGGTTATATTGTTGTATGGCTTCATTGTTCAATATAGCAATAAAACAATGCAGCAATATAAACAAAAAAACACGCTCAATTTGATTGTTATCAAACCAAGCATGTCTCTGTTCTGTTATCTGATGTTAAATTCTTTCGGTAGAGGCGAGCAGGTATTTCTATCCCCTCAAGCTGCGGCAGTTACAGGAACTTTCAGTGCTTTTTGGATGTAATTCTGAAAAGCTTCCAATGAAAAGGGTTTCTCAAAATACCCCTTAACAATCCTTAACCGTTCTATCAATTTTTGGTCTTCCCGTCGTATTGAGGAACTTGATATAAATACCAACGTGTTTTTATGGCGATTGTGAAATTGCTCCCGATATATCTCTACAAACTCATAGCCATTCATCATAGGCATATTCACATCTGTAATGATAATCTCCGGAAACTCATCATCAGAAAGTTGTGCTAAATATTCCAAAGCCTTCGGAGCATTCTTAATAAAATGCGCTTCTATGGGTATATTATCTATGCCGATCATTGTTTTTGTCAAATAAATATCAGCAGGCGAATCCTCTATAAATAGAGCTTTGTAACTTTTCTCTCCTAACATAGGTAGTGGGTAAATTATAGTTTACAATAGTTTTTTATCACACAATTACTTATACGACACAAAGTAAAGTTGCGTTTAATAATTTTACACAAAAAATAACATTTCAACACAAATTATTCTTTAACGCTTACATTTCAATCGTTAAAATATTATTATTTTTTTACATAAAAAATACTTTAACTTGGTATTCTTGCAAAATATCCTTCATAATATTTCAAATTTGGCGATACGAGGTCAGTACCTTATCATTTTCAGGTACTTATAGCTGTTTTCCACCCCCGCACTAAATATGTGGATAGTTGAATATCTCTCTTGGCATACAAATACGGCGAATAGCAAACAAATCCCTTCTCACCAAACAAATCCTCCTGCAAAGTCGAGGTTTTTCATTAACTTTCGCCTTTTTACAATGCGATAATATGATAATGTTGAAATACCTCCTCATTATCACATTATAACACTTCAGTATTAACACATTATCACATTATAATTTGAAGGCAAAAAAATCTTACGGGCAGCATTTTTTAAAAGAAACTAGCATTGCACAACGCATCGCCGATAGCTTGATACATACTGATTTGTATGAGGAAGTCCTCGAAATCGGACCGGGTAAAGGTATGCTTACCCAATTCCTCATTGACCGCCCTTATGCTCTCAAAGCCGTAGAAGCCGACCCCGACATGGTAAATTACCTCTACCGCGAGTATCCCCAACTCCACGAAAATATCATTCATCAAGACATCCTCAAACTTGACCTCAGCAAACATTTCAATGGGCAATTTGCCGTCATTGGCAATTTTCCTTACAATATTTCTTCCCAAATCCTCTTCAAAATCATCGACCACAAGGAGCAAATTCCTGAAATGGTCGGTATGTTTCAAAAAGAAGTGGCACGGCGCGTAGCTTCCCCTCCGGGCAGCAAAGCTTATGGAGTCATCAGCGTACTCATCCAAGCATGGTACGAGGTCGAATACCTCTTCGGCGTATCCCCTGGCTCCTTCATTCCGCCCCCCAAAGTACAATCTGCCGTCATTCGCCTTGTGCGCCGCGACAAGCAGGAACTCGACTGCAAAGTCTCCCTCTTTCGCAGTGTTGTCAAAATCACTTTCGGACAACGCCGCAAAATGCTCCGAAAATCCTTACGCGCTTTCACCAAAGACCCCTTGCTCCAAGAAAATCCCTTTTTCCAACGCCGCCCCGAAACACTCAGCGTACAAGATTTTGTCAATATCACCCGATGGCTGGAAGGAGAGGAGTTTCGAGTAGTGAGTAGTGAGTAGCGAGTGGACGAACTATATATTTCTTGGTGATATTAATGTATTATTTTATAATAAAATTATTTTATAATATTTTTTTATATTAAAAATAAATTATTTACAAATTTTATTTATTATAAAATAATTTATAAATATCATAACTCGTCCACTCGCTACCCTGATACTTCCAACTCGTCAAACTCGCTACTCAATACTGCCCCAATTTGCTTTTTAAATAATTTATTACTACTTTTACATTACAAAACACAACATTTGTGGACTACACAGGCAAAGTACTCGTCACCGACGACGTACATCCGGTACTCTTTCAACTTCTCGAATCAGCCGGTTATCAATGTGAATATCGTCCCGAGATTCACACAAACGAAGTCAATCAAATCATCGCGGAATACACAGGCATCATTATCAATAGTAAAATTACGGTTGATAAAGTGATCTTGGACAAAGCTGTGCAGCTCAAATTTGTCGGGCGGCTCGGCTCCGGTCTCGAAATTATTGACCTTGACTATGCCCGTCAGAAAGGCGTGGCGGTCTATAATTCGCCCGAAGGCAACCGGAATGCAGTAGCCGAACATGCACTGGGTATGTTGCTGGCATTAGCCAATAATTTTTTGACCTCCGACAGAGAAGTGCGGCAAAAAATCTGGCAACGGGAAGCCAATCGCGGCTTTGAAATCATGGGGCGCACTATGGCAATTATCGGCTTCGGAAATACAGGCAGTGCCTTTGCTACCAAATTAGCAGGTATGGGCATGAACGTACTCGCTTACGATAAGTACAAACGACATTACACCTATCATCACCCACACGTAGAAGCCGCTGATATGTCCGTTATTTTCCGCGAAGCAGATATGGTCAGTCTCCATTTACCACTCACAAACGAAACAAAACACTTGGTGAATAAGGATTTTTTAAAAAAATTCAATAAACCGATTATTATTATCAATACATCGCGCGGTGCGGTAGTGAATACCGCCGACCTCATCGAAGCATTGGAGTCGGGTAAAGTACAAGGGGCATGCTTGGATGTATTTGAAAATGAAAAACCCGATACTTTTAATACTATTGAAAATAATTTATACGATAAACTATATCAATTTGATAATGTGATACTTAGCCCACACATTGCAGGCTGGACAAGGGAATCAAAACAACGCTTGGCAGAGGTATTGGCAGAGAAGATTTTGAGGAGATAAGAGTGGAGAGTGTGAGAGTGGAGAGTGGAACGTATATTTTACTTTGTAAAATATTTGACACTATATATCTTTTCCACTCTTTACTCTCCCACTCGCTACTCGTAACTCAATTGTCATAAAGGCTGCAAAACAGCTAAAATATCGTTAAATTATTTCTTTTTTGATTAACATTTTTTTAACATTGTGCTTTCGTTCTATCAGTTAATTTATGGTTCGTTGATTTGTCGATCAGACTAGCCAACGAATACAGTATTGACAGGAAAAACGAACCAATTATTATGAAATTAAAACCTAATTATTCAATCTTATGACACGTTACATTTATCTGATATTAGCTTGTATGCTGATGAGTACGGTGGCTTACACACAGTCTCAATCCATACAAGGAAGAATTTACGATGCAAAGACCAACGAAGGGCTACCTTTTGCCAATGTTATCCTCTTGAAAGATGGTATTCAAAAATCAGGAACAACAACTGACTTAGACGGTAACTATTCTTTCACCGGTTTCGACCCCGGTGTATATGATGTAGAGGCGGTGTATGTGGGTTATCCGAATGCCCGTATTACGGGTGTGAGTGTGGGTGCAAGCCAGTCGGTGCCGCTTGACGTAGAAATGAAAGAGGATGAAGGTGGTGTTTCGCTTGACGAAGTCATTGTGGTAGCCTATAAAATTCCACTTATCAAACAAGATGAAACCGCTTCGGGTAATACACTCGGTGGCGAAGACATCAAAAAACTGCCTACGCGGGATGTAACTTCGCTGATAGCCACTACGGGTGGTGTGTCGCAAGATAGAGAAGGTGAAGATGTGAGTTTTCGTGGTGCGCGTGAGGGTGACCAAATTGTTTATGTAGATGGTGTGAGGGTTCGTGGCAACTCTGTACCGGCACAGGATATTGAACAAATCCAAGTCATCACAGGTGGTGTACCTGCCGCTTATGGTGACGTGACGGGTGGTGTCACCAATATCATCACCAAAGGTGCTGCCAGTCAATTTAGCGGAGGACTTGATTTGGAAACCTCGGAGTTTTTGGATGATTTCGGCTACAATTTTGCTACGGGAAGTCTATCGGGTCCTATCTGGAAAAGAACGGTCAGAGGTGCTAACGGTGCCGAGCGTCAGGAAACCGTACTCGGTTTTCGTGTTTCCGGTCAGTTTACGACTATCAAAGAGCCTGCGCCACCTTATCTGGGCGGTTATAGAGCCAAGCCTGATTTTGTCAGCAATCTGCTCACAGACCCGGGACCGGGCGGCAACTTTAATGTTGATAACATCACTTCGGAAAATGTAGATATATTGGGCTATCGCCCCAATGCCCGCGATACAGAGTATTTTATCAATGGTAAATTTGATTTTGTACCGACCAGCGGTATGAGTGTTACTTTCGGTGGACAATACTTTAATTCCAGACAAAAACGAGCCTTCGAATTTTATCGCTTACTAAATTATGACAGAAACCCAAATTTAGATGAAACTGACTGGCGTGCCTTTGCCCGTTTTCGTCATTCCATAGGTGGTAATTTGCTTGACCTTTCTGACGAAGAAAGAGAAGCACGTACCAGCGCACTTATTCAGAATATCAATTATTCGTTGCAGTTTGACATTACACAAAATAATGACCTGACTCAAGACCTTGAACATCAAGACAGGCTTTTTGATTATGGTTATGTCGGACGTGTGGACAGAGATTTTCAATATACTTACCAACTGTCCGGTGATGGTGTCAATAGAGCTGTCGGATTTCTTGACCCCGTAACTAACTTTACTGCGGGCGATGTGAATCCCGCACTTGCAGCTTATTATCAATATGATATTGCTGATTTGATTGGTAATGTCAACGGAGGTTTCAGTACACCAAATTATAATCCTTACGGATTGTATGCAAGTGCAGGCTTTCCGTACAATTATTTTTTTGAAAGACAAAACAACCAGTATGGTATCAATGCCAGTGCAGGTTTTGATATAGTCGGAAAATCAGGCGAAAACCCAAGCAAACACTCTATTCAATTTGGTATTTATTATGAGCAGCGTGTGGATAGAGAGTATAGTATGGGTTCGGGTTTTAGTGTTGGACCTTATGCGCTTTGGTTCTTCTCTGATTTACGTGCCAATCAAGGAGTTGGTTTAAATACAAGTGACTCCACAGTAACGGTTATTGATGGTGTACCTACGGTAGATTATTCACTCACCAATGTTACCTCTACATTCGGGCAAAGACTAAGAAACCAACTCGGCTTGCCGCAAAATGCTTATGTCAACATTGATGAACTCACACCCGACCAACTCTCTATGGACTTGTTTGCTCCCGACGAGTTGATTAACGCTACCTTTGGTCGTTTAAGGCTTGAATATACAGGTTATGATTATCTGGGCAACAAGCTGGGTACGGATGTTACCTTTGAAGACTTCTTTACAACCAGAGATGGTGACGGCAATCTACTCCGTCCGGTAGCTCCGCTACAACCGATTTATGCCGCAGCTTATATTCAAGATAAATTCTCTTTCAAAGATATGTATTTCAATCTTGGCGTACGTGTAGATAGGTATGATGCCAACCAGAAAGTATTAAAAGACCCCTTTTCATTATATGCCACCAGAACGGCAAGTGAAGTACCTATTGCGGATGGGCATCCGGCAAGTATAGGAGACGATTTTGTGGTGTATGGCGACCAATTTACGGGAACCGTTACAGCTTATCGCGATGGTGAACAGTGGTACGACGCAGCAGGTAATGCCGCCAATAGCCCAACCACTATCTTTGGTACTACTGCGGCTATACCCTATCTTGTACAGCAAGGCGAGGATATTCAGGCAGATGGTTTTGACCCCGGAGGTTCTTTCGTTGATTATGAACCGCAAATCACTGTCATGCCAAGAATCTCCTTCTCCTTCCCACTTTCCGAAAGTGCAGGTTTCTTTGCTCACTACGACATCTTATCCAGAAGACCCGGTAATGCAGCGGCTACCGCTTTGGATTATTACTATTTCAGAGACAGAACCAATGCAGGAAGCATCATCAACAATCCTGCCTTGAGACCTTCCCGAACCATTGATTATCAGGTAGGCTTCCAACAAAGAGTTTCAGAAACTTCGGCTATCAAAATATCTGCTTACTATCGTGAGCAAAGAGACGAAGTCAATCAAAGACAGTTTTTATACGCTTATCCGAATATTTACAGTAGTTATGACAACCGCGATTTTGGTACGGTAAAAGGATTTACTTTCCAATATGATTTGAGAAGAACCAATAACTTCTCTATGAAAGCGAATTATACTTTACAATTTGCAGACGGTACAGGTTCGGATGCCAACTCTACCAGAGGATCAGCCACCACAGGTGATGTGCGTGTCATTTATCCTTATGATTTTGACCAAAGGCACAACCTTGTATTGAGTGCTGACTATCGCTATGGTGAAGGCAGCGGGTATAATGGTCCTGTATTATTTGGTAAAAATTTCCTTGCCAATACAGGTTTAAATCTATTGATGAGTGTAGGCTCAGGACGACCATTTACACCAAAAGGAGAAATCTCCGCAGCCGCCAACCAAGGCACTGACGGTAATGCACGCGGAGGAATCGGTGCATTGGGTGGTAAATTTAATGGCGCACGCCTTCCTTGGTCATCTCGTATAGATTTGAGATTGGATAAAGATGTTCGTATCGGTAAGCCCGATAATAAAAATCCGATGTATCTGAATGTATATATCAGAACTCAAAACTTATTAAATACAGAGAACGTCGTTGGTGTATTTGGCTATACCCAGTCACCTACGGACGACGGCTGGTTGACCTCTCCCGAAGGACAAACCACCATCAGTACGCAGCCCAATCCTGACACTTATGAATTTTTGTATGGATTAAGATTGCTTAAAAATGACCATTACGGATTACCTCGCAGAATTCGTGCGGGTCTTGCACTGACATTCTAAAAATACAAACGTGATGAATCAACATGATCAGTGTGAATATTTTAAATTCATTTTTTATAATAAAATAATTTTAATTTAAATAAATTATTAATTTTAAAATAATTTTAAATTTTATTAAAAAAATATTAATATTTTATAAAAAAATTAAATATCACAGTGTCCAAATTCTTCACGATTAAAAAAAATATTATGAATACAATTAAATATTTAATAGCTTTATTTTTGGTAGCAGGTCTCGCACAACTTAGCACAGCCAAAGAAAAAGCCGTCAATCCGGACGAGGGCAATGTGGACAATAATCCACAGGAAGTGACACTCCGCAATGACTGTGTCGCCTCTGCTTCTCAAACCGACTTGGATATTAATAATGTGCGTGCCAGATTGCTCGGTGGAGGTGATTTGTGGTGGGATTTGAGCGACGGTCGCTACGTCATTCCCAATGTAGAACCCGGAGAGCGCGAAGTATCTTCTATATTCGCAGCCGCCCTTTGGATAGGTGGTTATGATGCAGCAGGCAACCTAAAAATTGCCGCTCAAACCTATCGACAAACCGGTAACGATTTTTGGCCCGGACCTATCAATGAAGATGGTGAAACAGAACAATCTATTTGCCAGCAATGGGACAGACACTTTGAAGTCAGTGGCTTAGAGATTGACGGCGTAAGATCCGACTACCTTAGTGATGACGACGGTGACGGTGAACCCGACAGAATTGTTAATGATGATGTTCCCTTATCGCTGTTGCGATGGCCCGCCCGTGGCAATCCACATTTTGCAGAAACAGCTAATTTTACATTGCCTGATCAGGATTTAGCTCCTTTTTACGATGAAGATGCTGATGGTATATATGACCCAAGACGCGGTGATATTCCCGTTATTGGTGTTCGCGGCTGCGGAGCCAATGCACTCTCAGAAACTTCCTTTGGTGACCAAATGATTTTTTGGATTTATAATGATGTAGGAAATGTACACTCCGAATCAGGTGGTGACCAAATAGGTATGGAAATTCAAGCATTAGCCTTCGCTTTTGCTACCAACAATGCCATCAACAATATGAGTTTCTACAAATATACCTTGCTCAATAAAGCTACTGATGTATTATTCAATACTTATATCGGACAATGGGTCGATCCTGATTTAGGATGTTATAGCAATGACTATGTAGGCTGTGTGGTCGATGAATCTCTTGGTATTGTTTATAATGGTACAGCTACCGACCCCGATTGCGATAATGTAAATGGCTATGGTACAAGAGTACCCATGTTGGGTGTTGATTACTTTAGAGGTCCTAATGACGAATTTGGTAATGAACTTGGTATGTCTGCCTTCATTTATTATAATAATAATATCGATCCGGGTAACAATCCTGCAACCACCAACCCGGAGGAAGCAGAAGATTTCTACGGGTATTTATCCGGTTTTTGGAAAGACAATACACCCGTTGAATACGGTGGTGATGGTTATGGAGAAGGTACATATCCTACCCCTTACATGTTTCCTGACGATCCGGCTACAGGCACAGGTTGGTCAGAGTGTAGTGTAGGCAATGACCCCGATGACCGCCGCTTTGTGCAGTCCTCCGGTCCTTTCACACTTAGTCCGGGTACGACCAACGAGGTCATCGTAGGCGCAGTATGGGTAGCAGATGCCGCTTATCCTTGCCCTTCTTATTCCAAACTCTTGAATGCCGACCGCGTAGCACAAGGACTTTTTGATAGTTGTTTTGATATTGTCGATGGACCGGACGCACCGGATGTTTCTATCATTGAATTAGACCAAGAATTGATACTGACATTATCCAATGCGCCAAGTTCTAATAATTTTCAGGAAGAATATACAGAAGTTGACCCCTTAATACCGCCTGGCTTTCAAGATTCTGTATATAATTTTCAAGGATACGCCATTTACCAATTGGCAGCACCTACCGTATCATGTGATGATTTGAATGACTGTGACGAAGCCAAACTCGTTGCCACAGTTGATATTAAAGATGGTGTGAGTACACTTGTCAATTATCAGCCTTTTGATGAGACACCCGGTATATTTGTTCCAGCCATTAAAGTACAGGGAGACGATACAGGTATTCGTCATTCCTTCCATATTACTGATGATAAATTTGCAACAGGCAATAATAATTTAGTCAATCATAAAAAATACTACTTTAGGGCTATCGCTTATGCCTATAATGATTATGCGACCTTTGACCCGGCAGATTTTGAGAACACACAACAATCGCCATACTTACAAGGTCGTCGAAATATTAAGACCTATACAGGTATTCCGCACAAAAGTGAGCCGGACGGTACGGTTATCAATACCTCTTATGGCAGCGCACCGGAAATCAAACGTATAGACGGAGAAGGTATGGGTGGTAATTTCATAGAATTGACCCCCGAATCCATAGAAGCTATTTGTGCATCAGGGAAAGAAGAACAATTTAAATATCAGTCAAATGCAGGTCCTTTCGATGTGAAAGTCTATGACCCGCTCAAACTACAAGGTGGCACTTATACACTCAGATTGACCGACGGCGATATGAGTGACGATGAACTCAAAGAGCCTATCGGTTGGATACTTGAAGGTAATGGTATTTCCATAACGAATGAAAAACCCGTAGGTTCGGCTTACGAGCAACTGATACCGGAATTAGGTATTTCTATATCCGTAGGGCAGGTAGGTGAAGTATTCTCCGACCCACTACTCACCAATGGCTTCCTCGGTGCAACAGCAGAGTACGCTGGTGCCGGCGGACCCGAATGGTATGGAGCTATAGGTGACGATGTCATAGGAGCATTTACCAATTTTATCAAAACAAGCGCAGGAGAACCAGACGAAGCGAAAGACCCCAATAAAGTATATAGCAATGTACTCGGCGGAGCATGGAGTCCGTTCTATCTGACTACTGCCGATCCTTTTGCCATAGGTGGCGGACAAGATGTGTTCATTACACCAAGACCGGATAACTCATTTATCACCACACAGTTCAATCAAGGTGGCGGTGCACGCATCAGAGCCTTGCCTAATGTTGACATCGTATTGACCTCCGATAAATCGAAATGGAGCAGATGTGTAGTCGTCAATACTTTCCCTGAATCTTACGTAGATTTTGGTGGTATCCCAATGCCCAATGATGATGAAGACCACTTCAGTGTAAGGTCGGCACCATCGGTAGGCAAAGACGGTCTGCCGGACGGCTCCGGTACAGGTGAATCGTGGTTCCCCGGATACGCCATTAATGTAGAAACCGGAGAACGTCTCTATGTTTTCTTTGGTGAAAATACCTTTTACAATACTCCCGACAGTCCTATTAATGATAATTCAGGCAACGACATGCTCTGGAACCCTTCTACATTACTTGATGTTGACGGTCCTCCGCTAACGTCAATTGTCGAAGCGTCCCTTGGCGCACAACATTACATTTATGTCACTACTGTACCGTATAATGATTCGGGCGACCAAGTATCTGACCTCCGCAATACAGGTTTATTAGCTGCACGCGGCTGGTCAAATGTAGCATGGACATCCATCCCTCTGCCTACTATTCCGCTCAACTCTATTGATGAGGGATTAATACCCAATGATGTCACCTTCAAATTGAGGGTCAATAATCCGTTCCAAGTAACTGAAAAATCAACAACGGAAAATGGTTATCCGGTATATGAATTTACCATTGAAGACGGTTTATTGGCTACCTCAGGCAGCACCGAAGTAGCAGAAGAGGCACTCGACCTCATCCGCGCAGTGCCTAATCCGTACTACGGTTTCTCTTCTTATGAGAATACCAGTTTTGACCAAAGAATAAAAATCACGAACCTGCCACCTAAATGCAGCGTTCGCATTTACTCGCTTGACGGGCGACTGATTCGTACTTACAACCGCGATGCACAAGCCGACCCCACCAGAGGTACCGACCAACTCGTTACCTCCGAAGAGTGGGATATGAAAAACGAGCAGGGTGTAGATGTAGCCAGTGGCGTTTATATCATTCACATTGATGCCAGTGCTTCCGGTTTGGGCGAAAAAGTCATTAAGTGGTTTGGCGGTATCCGTGAATTTGATGCTACCGGATTGTAAATTCATGGTTTTATTGCTTCATTGTTATATTGCTGTATTGTTAAATTATTTTTTTTATAAAAAAATAAAACCATACACAACAGTAAAACAATACAGCAATGAAGCAATAAAACCATAAAGCCATGATTCAAAATTTAAAAATAAAATGAAGAAATATTTAATACTAATTATATTATTGTCCGGTTTTGTATTTCAGGCAGAAGCGGGCAACCCTGACCGGCAAGGACAAGCAGGAGCTTATGAGCTATTGCTCAATCCTTGGTCCAGAAGTGCAGGATTGTATGGTGTAGGCATCGGACATGTGCAGGGTATTGAAGCACTGCGTATCAATCCGGCAGGGCTATCAGGCATCAACAAAACGGAATTGAGTGTTGGGCATACCTTCTACCTGCAAGGTACTGATATTGGACTCAATGCACTCGGTATCGGGCAGCGTATAGGTGAAAACGGTGTATTGGGCATGACCCTGATGTCTGTTGATTTTGGAGCCATTCCGGTCACTACCACCGCCCAACCCGAAGGTGTTGGCGTAGATTACGAGCCGCTGTTTTTCAATCTCGGTATCGGCTATGCACACCAATTTTCAGAGCGTATCAGCGTGGGTTTCACGACACGACTTATATCCGAACAAGCCACCAGTGATGTCAGTGCTACCGGTGTTTGTTTTGATGCAGGTATTCAGTATCATACAGGCGGCTTACGCATCGGTATCAGCTTACGTAATATCGGTACGCCCGTCAGATTAAGAGGTTCAGGGCTTGCTTACGAGACCTTCTCTCCTGCAAGTGACCTCAACCCCGTCAACGGTAATGAATCTTACACTGCCGAAACCCGTATCAAGGCATTTGACCTGCCTTCGGTATTCAATATCGGTGGTGGTTACGATTTCAAATTCGCCAATGACTCTCAGCGCCTCAGCTTTATGTTAGCCTTTACTTCCAATTCATACACCAGAGACCAGTTTGGTGCAGGTATGGAATATGCCTTCAATGAAATGTTTATGTTGCGGGTAGGTTATCGCTATGAAGATGGCATCTTGGACGATTCCCAGCGCACCAATGTACATACAGGCTTGGCAGCAGGCGCAACTATCCAAGTGCCGCTTGGTAAAGGCAGCGATTCAAAATTTGGTATAGATTATTCGTACAAATCAACCAATCCATTTAATGGAACACACTCTATTGGTATTCGTTTGGATATCTAAAAAACATAAATTTTGCATGTTTAGAAATATGGTTGACACTTTTTTGAAATGTAGCAGAGACTATCCAAATTGAGTATCACGCAGAGAACGCAGAGTTCGCAGAGATTTGATTTAACCTCCCTCTGCGAACTCTGCGTTCTCTGCGTGAAAAAGTATCAACTACTTTTCTGTGAAATTTAAAAATGCCTAAATTTTGATACTTGTTTTTCGGATTAATTAGTCAAAATCTGGCATAATATAAATATTTTTTGTACATTTGTAAATGAGAAGAACAGAAACGTTCTTCTCATTTTTTGTAAATACAGAACAGGCATAAACGCCTGTTTTTTTGTCAATTAAGCTATAATTGAACTTTAGTGTAAGTGATTGTGATTAATTCGATAAAATATTTTTAAAATTATTTTACCATATTTACAATTACATTATAAACAAAGCAATCTAACATTATAACTTGACAATGTCATGTTTAAAAAATAAAAATGCGTTTGTACTTGAAATGGGATATTTTTTCCGAATTTGGGCTAAAACTCGTCAGACATTTAAACTTTACCGAAAAAATATGAGTTCATTGGTGAATTTTGAAAATGTCAGACGAGTTTTAGCCCAAAT
>CALIZI010000113.1 GCA_938028705.1 uncultured Saprospiraceae bacterium
GTAATCATACCAATCCAGCCCTAAATCTGTATTGAGTTCCTTACCATTATAAAGGTAATGATTTGTTGCAGTTGTGTTACTATTTTCGTGTTGCATGCCAAATGGGTAGTAATCGAACTCTTCTACAATTTCTGGTGTACCGTCATTATTATTATCTGTAAATACAACACGAGTATTCCCTAATTGGTCTTTAAGGTTATATTCGTATCGCCAAGTGCTACCTTGTAGCGTAGCTCTACCTTCTTCGTGATAAACGGCTTCCACTGCACCATTATTATATTCAATGCCACCAAGGTAATCTTTCTGCACACCCGTACTGACTGTCTTACTCAGTTTATTACCATTGGCATCATAGAGGAAGGTAATCGTACCATTGGTAAAATTAATCATTTCGGGCAGATTAAGATAATTGTAAGTAATATTTGTAATACCTTTATTGACATCACTTATCAAATTACCATTATTGTCATACATATAATCTGTCGAACTCGCTACGTCTGTGAAGCCTTGTGCATTAGCTGCATCATCTACTTTGGTCAACTGATTAGCATTGTAAGCATAAGTCAGGTCATCAATGATAAGGTCAGCACCGCCATTACGTTTGAGGCTTTGGATGTTACTGTTGAACGTAGGTGATGTTTTGTATAGAAACAGCCTCACCTTTTAGAAAGATGAGGCTGCCATAAATATTCTCTAAACATTCATACTTTTGCTCTATAATCAAATTTCATTTAAGATAATTTAACATTATATCGCATATATACACATCTTTATATGTTAAAGGAAGCGTTATTGTAAACTGGTATTTATTCTCAGTAAAACCAACTCTCGAAAGATATTTTTCATTGATTTTTGCCATAAACATATCATCCAAGACTCTGAGTGGCATGGGATTTCTTCCGTAACATTCTTTAGGTTGAAAAACATCTTTATAGAAAAAAGTCTCTTCTATTATATGTGTTTCATTTTCTCCACTATAAACTACTACTTTGTATAAATCCTTATCGTTTTTTATCAATTTCAAAATAGGATCAGAGCAATTATTAATTTTTCTTATGTATTCACAACACTCATCAATTTTTGAAGGCGTACATAAAACTTGTGGCGTAAAACACCCAGAATCTTTACGATGTGATAAGATATAATCTTCAGTCAGAGAGAAGAAGTTATCTTTTAATATCGTGGAAGTATTTTTGAGCCAATCTCCATATAATGAGCTTTGTACGATTTCTACTTTCTTTGATACCTCATATTTATTACTTAATTCTTTAATGTCGTAAATTTGATAAGGAATAAATCCTTCTCTTTTGTCTCTTGCTTCTATCATTATTTTGTACCTTTCGCTTTTGCTATCGTTTAAACTTGGAGTGTTTGGCAAACTAACTGAACATGCAAATAGAGAGATTGCAATAAAAAATAATTTATAATTAATCATATCATGGTTTCTTTTTAAATATTGTCAAATTAGTAATTTGTGTCCTTCTATCGGCAGAGCGTATCATTGTTCCATCATAGACGTTTCGTCCATTTTGCCGCTTAAATTCTGCACCACCACCACCGACAAAAGCCCGTACAGTTTTGTTACCACCGAGTTGGTTAGCTAATGCTTGTGCTGCACTGCGTGACGAGCCACTTGGTTTGTATCCACCTTGATTACACCCCCACAAGGTGCATGTCGCATTATTGGAGAAATTATTTGCATCAATTTTCTTAAACTCTTGTTCGCCAAATGAATTGCTATCTCTGGCATCATCATAGGCTCCAACCCACCTTTTATCTTGTTGAGTATATACGTCTGTTGCTTCTCCTCCTAAATTAATATCATTTTCAGTTCCATGACTGTAAACATCCAATTGTATAATTTCTCCAGATGCATATTGTTTATTAGTTGCATCTATAAAATCCTGTTCTGTGGGAGCGTAAATAACTTCAACTGCATCTGTTTGTGCATTAAAACCGGAGCTATTTCTAATATTTTCGGCTTGTGCTTCTGCATTTTTCTTAAAAGCATTTCCAACATCATACACTTGCCCTTGAGCCTCTGGATTGACCCAACCCGATCCGTATATAATCAGGTATGTGGAATCACCATTAATATCAATAGATGATATTGGATTATTTGAAGCCATAGAGTAAGAAGATTGGAAAGGAAAATCCTCGGCAAATCTATCAATGGTCGTAAATCGTCCTGTGGTTGGGTCTTGCCACCGCGCACCATAATCATACCAGTCCAAACCCAAATCGTCATTCAATTCTTTACTATTATATAGATAGTGATTGGTCGCAGTCGTACTACTTGTATGTTGCATTCCGAAGGGATAATAATCTGACTCTTGTATAATCTCCGGCGTACCGTCATTATTCGTATCTGCAAAGATGACACGAGTATTCCCCAAGTGGTCTTTCAAGCTATACTCGTACTGCCAAGTGCTACCTTGTAGCGTAGCTCTACCTTCTTCGTGATAAACGGCTTCCACAGCACCATTATTATATTCAATTCCACCAAGGTAATCTTTCTGCACACCCGTACTGACTGTCTTACTCAATTTATTACCATTCGCATCATACAAGAAGGTAATTGTACCATTAGTAAAGGTAATAGTTTCGGGCAGATTAAGATAATTGTAAGTGATACTTGTGATGCCTTTGTTATCGTCACTAATAAGATTGCCATTGGCATCATATTCATAATCAGGATTATTGGCATCATAGCTACTACCATCTGCAAATCCAAGTCCATTATCACCGTCATCTTTTACATTAGTGAGTTGATTACCATTATAAGCATAAGTCAGGTCATCAATCATAAGGTCAGCACCGCCATTACGTTTGAGGCTTTGGATATTACCGTTGAGGTCGTAGCTGATGTTTTGTACCGTATAGTCATTGACTTCTGTACCATAATTCGCACCTCGCCGATACAAAGCATAATTGAGTCGGTCAAGTTCATCGTAGCCGTATCGGTAGGTTTTGATGTCTTCGGGTTTGTCTTTGACTTGCCAGCGGACATGCGAGATATTGCCATTGTATTGTGGTGTGGCATTGAGCGCACCGCCCGTAGCGGTGTAGTTGATGTGCATGTTGAAAAGGTCGGTATAAGCGACAGGTCCGGGGTCTGGTCCGGCAGCTTTGATATTGGCAATGAGCGTAGAGTCCGGCTCGGTGGCAGTATTGCGGGTGGCTCTGGGTACTCTTGAGGAGCGTCCGTTGTTTTTCTCCCACGATATTTTATCATTACCATTGACATCACCATCTCTGTTGTAATCTGTTACCAGATATTCCCCGAATACACCGTTGAGGAGTCCCCATGCGGATTTATCAGCACCGTTGATGTCGAAGCTGAAATTATCAGGAGCGCCATCACCTGCGAGCATGACCCATTTGCCGGAGGAGTGTAGTCGCTGTCCCGTGCCGTTGCCGTTGGCGGTATAGCTGTTGGCAACGGTAAAGTCATATACGAGCGAATCGTTTTGGATACTGACGGGCTGCGGGCTCATCACTCCGATATGGTTGCAGTGTTCTACCACAATATATACGGGCGGCAGGTCGTCGGGTAGCTGCATATCGTTTGTGAAGTGTACCGTACCGTCGGCGTGTAGTAAGGCTGCGGCTTTAAAGATTTCGGTATCGGCGGCAATGCCGGTACGCAAGGAGACGAGTATCCAGTCAACTGCTTCGGGCGCGTAGAGGTCATTGGTATTGGCTTTGCCTTCAATGCCCGCATAGCCCCAGGGGGCGGTTTTGTAGGGTTGTCCTTTGCCGGGGTTCTTGGCTTGTCCGGGCAGTATCTCCAGTTTGTTGAGGGCTGTGTTCATGATGCCGTCGTTGAGCATAGGACCTTCGAGGGCTACTTTGAGGTGGAGTGCAGTGCAGGGGTCGGGACCTGCACAATCAGTGGTTTTGAGTTGATTGATACGGGTGAGCCATCCGCGTTCATTATAGCGGTAGTCCACCGTCTGTAGGTATTTGTCCGAATTGAAGCCTGTTTCGTGGAGGTTCATTTGACTGACTTGCTGCAGTTCATTATACTTGAGGTATTTGAGGCGCACTTCCGGTTCGTTGTTTATTTTATGGAATACATTGGTCAGTCGTCGAGCATGGTCGTATGTGTATCTTTCCCTGATAGTGAGGTCGGCTTGGTTGGGAGCGGTATGTTTGCGTTTTGTTTTGAGTAGCGTACCGACAAAATCGTATTGGTTGCTGACCGTTTCCGTACCACCAAGATGATTATTGGATTGTGTTTGTATGACTCTGCCGTATTCATCATAAAAATGAGCGGTGGTCAGCCAAGTGTTTGTACCAAGTATTTTTACTTTGGTGCCTGTGACCTGCTCGGCAGTCCGGGCAAAGGGGCTGTTGTCGGGAAAGTCGGTATTGTCTTGAATAAAAGCATAGTCGGAGCTGCCGTCACCATCAAAGTCATAATCATCGTAGTAAATAATGGTGAGTTCTTCGCTTTGATTTTGTGGCACTACATGATTGGTGTATCCTGTGCTTGAGCTGCCGTCTCTGGTTTCATAGAGTGGGATACTGCCGTTTCTATTGCCTATTGTTATCCAATTTTGAATGGCAGTTCTGGTATCAGCATTGGTATAAAATCCGGTGATGATAGCCCTGCCTAAATTATCATATTTGGTATATAGCCATTGTCCGGTTGCGTTTTGATTGGCATCTTGTGTCATCACTACTCTGTCGAGGATGTCATAGACATAATAGGTCCAACCCGCTCCGGGAATTTTTTTGGCGATGACTCTTTGTCGCTCGTCGTACTGATACCTAAAAAGCAAATCTTCATTGAGCGAACAGGCATTCAAATCAATAGAGCCTGTGGGGGCATTACCGTTTTGGTCATTGCAAGTTATCAGTTCTTCAATGGCTTGGGGCGGTATTATGGTAATGACATTTCCATAATCATCATAATGATAATAAGTGTCGGTATATTTACCGTTGGGTGCTTGTCGTCTGTTAGCGATTTGTTTGCCGGCTTTTGTGTATATCAGCCCTATACGTCCTTGTTCATCGGTCTGTTGTTCTGAATAAAGGTTACTATATTCGGCTGCATATCCGTTTGCATCAGGATATTGCAAATCGTAGATAGGTGGACCTGTGTGTATGCCATGCTGCATGGTCATGGTATGTCCGCTGCCACGTTTCCATGTAGCTCCGGGCGCACATTGTTCGTCGGCTCTGTTGAGCGGAGATTGTTCAAATACGGTTTCGGCATAAGGAACGGAGGTTCTCGCATGAGAATTTGAAAAACGATGTACAAGGCTTTGCTCTTGAATGGCATTGGTTCTGAATGCTCCGCTGGAACCATAAGCATAAGGCAGATACTGCTTCGACTGTCTGCCATGTATATCGTAATCCGTAATTTGAATCATGTCTTTTTGGGCGGGAGATTGCCCTACGGCGGCGGATTGTGTCAGCCTTCCGAGTCCGTCGAAGTATTGGAAGGTGTGTTGTTTTTCTTTTAGTGCCAATGTTGAAATATCGGCAATGTTTTTACCTTCTTCAAGTATGGATATGGATTGTATATGATTTTGTACTGCGCCGTTTTCTTTGTATTGATAATCATTATACCCAACGAGATTATTATTTTGGTCATAGACATACTGAAGGCGGTTGAAGGCATCATATTCAAAATGGTTGGCGCGGCTGTTGGCATCGGCAATGGAGGTGACTTGCAAATTGGCAGGGTCATAATTGTAGGTGGACATCAGGGTGTTTTTGGGATAGAGGCGTAGCTCGTCAATTTTTTCTCCATAATCAGCACCTTTACCTTTTAGCATGATGCTAGTATTGGCAGCCAAACCTGTCAATGGTATTTCGTAATATGCCCAACTGCCCGTAGTGGATGTAGATTGAACTACCGACCCCGCTACGGAAATATCGAAGCCCGTACCGCCTTTTGCCCAAAAAGTCAGCAAATAATCACCGGCTGTGACCACCGCTGTACTGATGTCTCTGACTTGTGAAAGATTGAAGCTATTGATGCCCGTATGTGCGGTACTATTATCCCAACCTCCGGCAGTACCGCCGAGTGTCCATCTGCCATTTGCTTTTGAACCAATATCGTCAGGCATTTCAAAACTTGTATAAGCAATATCATTATATTTTGCACCGACCACCCGCGCAACAGGACGCAACTCATCTTTACTCATAATGACACTGACGGGTTCGTCCTTTGTCCTTTGGGCTTCGAGTGGTGTACCTGTATTACTGTGTCGGGAAATATCAATCACTTGCTGATAACGATTATCTCTGGTAAAGATGCCTGACATGTTGGTTAGAGATTCTTGAAAATCATCATAAGGAATAGGCGGGTCAATTTCCAATTGATATACAGCGGCTTGATGCACACTGTTTAGGTCATCATCAAAGCTATTTATGCTGCCACCAAGTACATAAGTAGTAAGCGGAGCATCGCGCTCAACGAGGTTAAGTGTTTCAATTGGAATATTATTAATTCCTTCCTGATTGAGTCTCCGTATTCCGCGATATAAGTTGTCAGATGTATTACCCGAATAATCTGTATTATAATCTTTCGGATATTTGTAGGTGCTGATTAGCTTGTGGTCATTGCAATTATAGGCTTCCGTTCTGACCAAATTATTATCTGTATTGTATTGATAATTAATGGTTTGTGAGACGGGGTTTTGTCCGTTTTCGTCGTATTGTTTGATGGTTTCGCTTGTCAGGTGTACGGGGAATAGGTATTGTAAATAGGCAGTAGCTCTGATGTCTTTAATGAAGAAATTCTCAAGTGCGGGGTTATTGGATTGTTTGAAAAATATTTTTTGATATTTATTGATACAACGCACTTCGTGAATCTCATCGTCAGGAACTTCATACTGGTAGTTTTTTTCTTGCAGAAGTGTATTATCATTTCTGTAAATTCTCTCTCTGAGTGGTTTGCCTCTGACACGCTGCTTACTAATATGTGGGTCTTGCTCGGGACGTAGGTGAAATGATGCAAAAATAGAAAGTGGAGGTTGGTCAAGATAAGACGTTCCATTCTCGTGATTTGTATATTTTATTTCCCTATATCCGCCATCAGAGAATTTTTCTACAACATTGGTATATGTAACGTGTCTCCCATTGGTCTCGTTCAATGGGTTGATGTTGTTTTTACTAATATTCCAGTATCGAACAGTCTGGAAAGACCCACCACTGGTTTCTGTTCTAAAACTATCTATCTCCAGATAATCAGGTGTACCCGACAATACTCCGCTGGAGCGCAAATCTCCGGCAGCATAGTCATCTACATAAAGATATTCTTTTGTGATGGGTTCTTCTCCCTGTGCTGCGGAGGAATATATCTTTTTTATGCGTAATCCACCCGTAATTTGTTCAGTAACATCTGACACATCGAAAGGATATTTATTAGCTTGTCTGGAATAGCTATTTGGTTCGTATTCAAAAAATGTATTTCCTCCTGTGGGGTAATCTATCTGAGTCAAAATCTCGGCTTGCATCAAAATTTTATCCGGATTACGAGAATTAAAATATGGTTCAACATCCGTCCAAGAGAAGCGATGCTGTGCTGGTAGCGTCTCAAAATAGTTTGCATCCGTATTATAATACCCCCAATGATCGACTCTCAATGAATTATAATCGGGAAGTTGTTCAGGGTTATAATGAAATGAATATGGGGGAGGTGCTGCTGTTCCTGGTCCTTCAGAAACAGAAGTTAACCTCAATCTGTTGGTTGGTACATCCAGATATGTCAAATCCATATCTTTGACTACTTGCCCATTGCGTTCTAAATAAACCCGATTTAACTTCGGGTAAATTGAGTAGGTTTCCTCTAAAGCATAAAAATCTGCTATAATATCAATACTGCCCGGAGGCAAGTGTTCTTGTTCTATTCCATAGGCTAGCTGGTCGGAGTGTTCTGTTTCGAAGACTATCTTACCATTCGAGCCTACAATTTCTTCTAAATATGAGGGGTATGATACTGCATAATTAATGCTTCTCGGTCTCCCTGTATAAGCGTGTATTTCCTGCCAATTATCGAATATCCAAAAACCATTAGTAAATACATCTCCTTGATATTCAAAGAAATTGCTTGTGGCGGATTCGCTAATAGAGACACCGTCACGTTTATAGTTGAAGGTGATAATATTACCATTAGGTGATTCCATTTTTGTAAGATGCCATGCGGTCGGAATCATATCATATCCGTTAGATGGTGTGGAGGGAGATATAAACATATTTTCTTTTGTGTACTCAATCGACTCGTCCGTGCCACCAAATGTATATGAAACTCCGTTATTGCCTGTGATGGTGAATCCGTAAAAAAATCTTTTGAGACTCCCATCAAATATGTAAGCCTCAAAGTAATCATCATTACTGTTGTCATAAAAATCAGCTCCATTTATTTTAAATCCACCTTCCTTATCCATAATCTGAACATCTCCCATATCCATTTCAAATTGCTCTCCGCTATTTGAGGTAAAGACCCATTTACCACTGTGATTTAAGAAAAATTTACCCGAAAATCCTGGCATACTAAACAGGAACTCGTCAGGTTCAAAGTCCTTATAAAAACCACCATCTGTAGAGAGTGCATATTCAATCCCTTCATTTCCAAACCAGTTATCAGGATTCAGAGTGCCATAATTTGCGTAGTATGACAGGTCTTCTCCTTCTCTGATTATGTCAATTTCATCCATCCCTCCTTTCCTAATACGGGTAATACTTCCTCCGGCATTCATCAAACTCCACCCCAATCCAGTCCACCCAGGATGAACATCAGGTTTTACTCCATCCGAATGATAACTCAACGAAACAGGAATGGAAAAATCGCGGTCTTCAAGTTCTACTAAAGGAATCTGTATTTGCGGTAATCCTGAAAACAAGTCAATCGGAACAGTTGTGTGCAGTCCTAAATTAGCTACATTAGGACTAACTGGAGGTGATGCAATAAAATTATCCGCTGTTAAATTAGCATCCTGACCGGATGAATATACGTTGCAAAAGCAAATGATTGAGGTTACGAAAAATAAATAGCAAATAGATTTCATGATGTTATGTATTTTATAATGGTTAAAAAAAAACATAGCAAACCCAGCCCACACAGGATTGTGCAGGTAGATTGTGGTGTGGAGATCGGAAGCCTTAGTAATAATAGTTAATAATCAGATGTGTTTGTGTTGAGATTATGCCATAGCTATTAGCAAATGCAATATCAGAACTTATTTTGGGGTATCCAAGAAAATAATGTTTTTTTTATGTAAAAAAATATATTATGTATTTAACACATTATTAAACTAATAGTGATGATGAACACGATGTCTATAAGTGTAGCTTAACCTATATGTTTTTACGCTTTTTGTTTATTGTTCTTAGCTGGACTTTGGAAATTTGGTAACTGGGAAATTCGGTTTTAAATCGTAAGTTATCGGGATACCAAATTCCCAAATTCCCCAATGTCCAATGTCCTGCCTAGGTATATGAAACATGCTTGCATTTTAAGGTATTACGAAAGGCTAGCAAGAAAAGCCGCACAAATACACAAAAATCAAAGCACAAAAAAACACCAATACCTATACTAAATGACACAGCTAACAAAAGGCATTTATTCTAAAACATAAGCGGAGATTATGATGTGATATGTATGTTGTGACAAGCGGAAATGAAAAAATATTCGTAAAATCATTGATTTTTTTTCATCAATTGTTGCTTTATTGCTATTCAATTGCTTACTTTGCAGAGTATATACGAAAAAGATGATTGCGGCAATTAGAAATACACTTAATGTCTCCAAAAAACAATCGCACTCATTCCAATCTCCAATATTCTCAAAAACCAGACAAGAATGTCATTTGAAGTAAGCGGAAAACTGTACGTTAAAAACGATGCTGTCAAAGTTACGGATAAATTTACGAAGCGTGAATTTGTCATAGAAATAGAAGACGGCATGTATCCTCAACATGTTAAATTTCAATTGGTGCAAGATAGAGTTGCGGCTCTCGATCCTTTTGAAGTCGGTGATATGTTGACTATATCTTTCAATCTCAGGGGGCGTGAATACACCAATCCGCAAGGTGAAGTGAGTTATTTTACCAATTTGAACGCATGGCGTGTTCAAAAAGTAGATGCACAACAACAACCCGATAGTCCACCTCCAACACAGTCAGAAGGTGTGGGAACATTTCCCAGTGCCAATGACGAACCCGGTGGAGAGTTCAATGATTTGCCATTCTGAGTAAATTTTTAAAAAACACGCATACCATATCTCATATCCTTAAAACTGCAAGCTGACTCTTTCCCAACAGAAGAGCATCTTAATTAGAAATGATTAAGACAGGGCTTAGTATGTTTAATTTAAAATAAAAAATTTGGTTTTGAAAATTGTTTTATCGTGATATTGCTACTATTGAAAACAATATTTCGCGATTTAATCATAAAACAATATAGCTATATCCTTTCAGTACAGAAGGCAAGATGTAACAAAAGGTGACGTTAAGTTGTGCTATTTTGGCGCAAAAAAATCAAAAACAACATTCAAAAAACCTGTCTGACACTATTCCCTAACACACTTCTTTTCATAATTTTTCATCAACGGCGTTTCAAAACGGCTATTTACAGCTTGTTTTGAACAATCCATTTAGTGGGCAACGGCGAGCTACAATATTGCTTTTTATTCAAATATTGTGACACTCCGAATGGGCTTACTATGCTCTTTTACTTACAGTTATATAAAATTATTTTTTAATATAATTTTTACAACACATTGATTAATAATTTATTACACATAACATTATTTTTTAATAAACTTGCGAATGTCCGTTTTTTTCCCGTACTTTGCAATGTCAACTACAATAAAGTGTGACAGGCAAAAACAAAACAAGAACAGACTACAAGCGCACAGACATTTTCAAAAATCCTTCAATTGTTGTAAAAGTCAGCTTAACTAAAATTATGAAAAGTCTAATCACTCTCTTGTTTACTGTTTTCTTTTTAGGCACCATTACTGCCCAAAACACCATTAACACCCAAGTCAAAACAGACCGCCTATCTACACTGGACGAAAAGTTCAGCGATTATACCATATTTTCAATGGATACCCGCCAATTGAATGATTTGAGAAAAAGTAGCCGTCAGGCTTTTTCGGCAAACATCAGCCTTAGTAAAAATCAATCATGGGATTTAGTATTGATACCCAACGACCTTCGCGCTCCAGCTTACCAAGCCCTTGTTTATACCGATAAAGGAGAAGAAACTTGGGATTATGAAGTCCATACCTATAAAGGTTATGCCAATCAGAATACAGAAAATGAGGTTCGGTTGACTATAAAAGATAATCACGTCAGCGGTTATATCTCACAAGGAGACGATTTGTACTACATAGAGCCTGTACGCCAGATTGTAAAAAGCAGTAACTCTAATGATTTTGTAATTTACCGAACTGCTGACATGACGCAGACGGCTAATATCACTTGTCAGGCTGACCATTTGCAGGAAGGTGTTGAAGTAGTCGAAAATGATGCAAACCTAAAAAGTGGCGGAACTGCCGGATGCTATACCTTAGAATTGGCTATTGAAGCTGATTATGAATATTATCAACTATATGGCGATGAAGCCAACAATGTCATCATGGGTATTATGAATGAAGTGGAAGGCGTGTATGCGGCTGATTTTGGATTGGATATAGACATCACATATCAAGGCTTATATACTACTGAAAATGACCCTTATTCTGATAGTATTACGACTTCCGGTTATATTATCAGTGAATTTAGAAATTACTGGAACAATAATAAACAAGATGTACACCGCGATTTGGCGCACCTTTTTACAGGTAGAGTAATGAGTGGTGTGAGTGTTGGTGTAGCTTTTACCAATGCTACTTGTAGTTCAGCATCATTCGCTTACGGCGTTTCACAAAATATCGGCAGCTTTGCCAATAGCCGTTTTGTACTGACTGCACATGAAATAGGACATAACCTCAATGCTCAACACTCACAGGGCGAAAAATGTAGTGGAGCGGGTTCTATCATGTGTTCGGGTGTACAGCCGGGAGCATTTTACTTTTCAGATGCAGCGAAGGCAGCCATATCTGCCAAACTCAATGCTATCAGTGACTGTCTTGGCGGCTCCAAACCCGCCGGACTTATAGCCGAGACCGCCTGTTCTTCTGTCAACCTGACATGGGAAGGCAGTGCCGACACTGATTATGCAGTACGTGTACGCCCTACCGGAACAATCGTATGGACCAACTATAATGCTACGACCAATGCGCTTCAAATAGATAACCTGACAGCACAAGAGTACGAATTTCAAGTCAAAAAAGCCTGTAATGCTACCGATGAGGGTTTTTCTGATGCTGTTTCATTTAGTATGTCTCAAGGCATTACTTTACAGCTCAATGTATTCCTTGAAGGAGCTTACGATGAAACTACAGACCGCATGAGAACCAATGTCAATAACCTTAAACTCTTGCCCGGACAAGCTGATAACCCTACTGCCGGACAACCTTACAGTGCAGCCCCCTGGTACTACTACGGTATTGAAGGTCTTGACTGGACAGCCGCTGATTATCAGGCAATTGAGGCAGAGTATGGTGGAACAAAAGTAGTGGATTGGATACTGGTTTCATTTCGTACAAGCCCTCTTCCTGAAGATGAAATGTTGCGTGCCGCAGCACTATTGCTTGAAGACGGTACGGTGGTTTTTCCCGAAGATGATATTTTTTCCGCTTACAATCTCACCTCTGTTTACGTGCTTATTGAGCATCGCAACCACATGGGTATTATGAGTCCTGAGCCACTTCATGTAGATGATAATTGTACACTTGCTTATGATTTTAGTGCAGATGACTCTTATATAGATGCAGAGGGTATTGGTTTTGGACAAACTAAAAGAGAAACAAGATGGGCAATGTTTTGCGGCGACGGCAATCAGGCAAGCGATAATATGAGCTACGATATTACAGGTTCGGACAAAAGTATATGGGTTGCAGAAAATGGTTTTTCAAGAACATACTCCAATTCAGATTACAACATGGACGGCGATATTACCGGAGCCGATAAAGCCTTATGGGTGCGTAATAACGGCAAATCTTCCAGAGTTTTAAAATCTTATTAATGCAGTAACTGACAGTTTATTGTCGATAGAATAAACGCAAGATACATACTACTATACATGAACCTTAAATCATAATGTCTTTCTGAATTTATTTCAGAATCTCCCAAGCTACCAGCACGATGTTTAATGCGAGCTATAAATTTGTATCTTATTATAAATCAATAAATTAGAGCATTTTTCATCATTAGTTTTCCATTGTATGGGAGTCCCGACAACTGTACGGGAGAAATAAATTCAGCAAGACGTTTTTTCTTGATTTTTTTGAGTCATGTATAGTAGTATGCGCAAGATATTATTAAAAAAGTGAAGCAGTTAATGCTTCACT
This sequence comes from uncultured Saprospiraceae bacterium, assembly GCA_938028705.1. Classification (GTDB taxonomy): domain Bacteria; phylum Bacteroidota; class Bacteroidia; order Chitinophagales; family Saprospiraceae; genus JAHDEO01. The sequence goes on from CALIZI010000113.1 coordinate 13,418, forward strand.
TTTTTTAGTACATGTATGGAAATATTTGGGTGCAGGACAAGAAAACGTCTTGCTGTAATTTTAGTAAAAAAATGATTTAATGCGAGTTCCGTAATGACTGCTTTAGCTTTCAAATATTTTTTTGTTTAAATTTTATAATTAATTTAAAATGAATTACTTGTGTAATGTGTCTTGTTATTCAGGGCGCAGTTCTAAACTGTCTTGATTTATTTTCTTTTAAATACTTGATTATCAAATTTTTATATCTAATTTTGAAAATTGGATTACACTTTTGATATAAAAGGTGCAGTAGCACCGGCCCTATTTGTAACCGACGACTAAGCCTCCACTTCCTTAGCCGCATAGCGGCGGCACTATTAAAATCGACGTATTAAGAGTGACGACGCTACGCGCCTTTTTCGGTTTGGGGAAAGGTTTGTTGTTACAAATAGTGCCGTCGCTATGCGACTATAAACAACTGATAATCAAATTTTTATAATTTTATTCTGAACGGACAATTTAGAACTGCGCCCGTTATTCATCATACTACTATACATGAACCCCAAACCATAATGTCTTTCTGAATTTATTTCAGAATCTCCCAAGCTATAAGCACGATGTTTAATGTTATACTACTATACATGAACCTTAAATCATAATGTCTTTCTGAATTTATTTCAGAATCTCCCAAGCTACAAGCACGATGTTTAATGTGAGCTATAAATTTGTATCTTATTAGAAATCAATAAATTAGAGCATTTTTCATCATTAGTTTTTCCATTGTCTGGGAGATGCTGAAATAAATTCAGCAAGACGTTTTTTTCTTGGGGTTTTTGGTTCATGTATAGTAGTATGGTTATTCATTATTCACGGGTGCGATTCGTTTTTGTACCCATGCTCATTTTTAATTTTTATTCAATAATGGACGGCATTGGGCTTGAATTTGGGCTAAAACTCGTCTGACATTTTCAACATCTACCGATAATCTCATATTTTCCGACAAAGTTTAAATGTCAGACGAGTTTTAGCCCAAATTCGGAAAAAATATTCCATCCTAAACTCAAATACATTACTATTTTTAAAATATACTATTGTCAAGTTAATTTAAAATTCATAAAATAGTGATAATCAAGAATATTAGTGGGTACAAAAACGAATCGCACCCAATGAATACTTCAAAATTCGATATTCCTTGTTCGATATTCGATATTCAAAAGACACTTTTCAAAACGAATTACGACATTAAAAATGAAAGCATATCATCGGACAAATAAAAAAAACCTATCATCGTACGATGATAGGTTTTTTATACATGAAAGTATTTTATTATTTTGAACTAATATACCATTACTAATCAGCTAATTATGGACTTTATTAAGGTTGTCTATACTTAGCGAAGCGCAAGGTTTGTATAGTATCGTTGACTGTAATTCTAATAAAATAAGTGCCGGGGTGCAGTCGTTCAGCATTAATTTCGATTTGATGATAACCTGGGTATCTGTTTCCACTAAAAGGTTGAATAACAGGTTGTCCGAGTATATTAATGACTTGAATATCAATGTCTGCGGGTTCGTTGAGATTGAAACTAAGGTACGCAATATCACGCACCGGATTGGGAGATATGATTAATTCATTAAAGGTTTCGGCTTCAATGACATTGGTAATTTCAGAAGGATGTCTTGCGCCGGAATCAATAATTTGTTGTTCGACCAATGGAATAACCGAACTCGGAACACCACCAAAAATATCGTACTGCACAGTGCCATCCGGCGAAATGACAGCTACCGCAGGCGTACCTTCATGGAAGCCAAAGTCACCATCGTCAAAAGGTGCAAATACATCACCTGCGCCACCATCGGCACTAATAGAAGGATAGGTAATGCCAAATTGATTGTCATAACCTTGTACATCACTGTCATTGTCACCTGCCATTATCGTAACGCCGAAAAATTCTACATCGTTTTGTCCTTCACCCCAATCCACATAGAGTTCTTGAAAATGCGGAGCAAGATTTTGACAGATGCCACAATTGACCCAGAAAAATTCAAGAACAACCGTTTTATCTTTGTCCAAATAATCCTCGTACAATTGATGTGTGTTGCCATGAGTATCCACCATTGTAAAATCAGGAACAGTCTGCGAAAATGCCATACTGATACTCAAAGCAAATACAAAAAAAGTATTACGTAATTTCTTCATCATATATTTCTTTTATTTGGGATTATGAACAAAATATTTCCTCATCTGCTAAGATGCAAATTTTATTATTGATAATCAAGTTAATGAAGGGAAAATGTCAAAGGTCTGACATTCTAAATATAGATGAACGTAGTATTTGAATTGGTTGCATTGTAAAATATTTGAATTTTATTTTTTTATTTAAAATGATTTAAATAATTGATTATCAGTAAGTTAATTTTATTTTTTTTGTTTTAAAAAATATTTTATTTCAAAAAAAATGCACTTACGGGAACTTATCTTTACGTTTGAATGTATTTATAACCGTCATGCAACATGACACATTCATTTATCAAATTTAAAATGATTTTACAAATTCAATATATCAATTTTTACGAACAGGTTAGCCGGTACGAACAACCGGAAGCAAGCGCACCTTTTGAGGGTGAACAGCAGGCTTGTGCCATGACCTTTTTTAGCTTTAATACCATCTGACAGCTTATCTCAACGGAGTTCGTAGCTGTCGGTCAGGCAGTTGCGAATGATGACTTTCCTTTTTTATTTCATTATTTTTTACTGCTTTACTATTCAATTGTTTCATGGCTACATTGTCATAAACTATAAATTCAAGGCAACAAGGCGCTCGGGGTGAGCGCGTCGGTTTGAAGCACCGAAGGGTAGGGTTCGACTCCCGTGTTGCCACAGTAGGTAATGCTACAATGCTTGAATGTTGTAATGCGATAATGTAATGAATTTAGAATGAATGATTATGTTGTACATATTCATTTATTCAACATTCATTCATTCTCATTGAAGCATTCAATCATTAGCACATTAGCACATTAAAAAATTGCGGAGTGTCCGAAGTTGGTATCGAGGAGGTCTCATAAGCCTCTGCCTTTGTGCCTCGCGGGTTCGAGTCCCGCCTCCGCAACCAAGCGTAATGATGAAATGCTTGAATGTTGTCATGCGATAATAATTCTCTCATTTATTACATTATCGCATTATATCATTTCAACATTACAGCATTAAAAAGTCCGGTCGTCTAAGGGCTAAGATGCGTGACTTTGACTCATGCGATATAGGTTCGATTCCTATCCGGACTACGACTGCTCCAGTGGACAAACGGTTAAGTCACCTGTCTTTCACACAGGAGATTGCGGGTTCGAATCCCGTCTGGAGTACCAAGACAAGTAGTTTTTTTTAAAAAATTAAACGCCTGATTTTCAGAGAAAATCAGGCGTTTGAATTTCTTACATTATAATTATTTGAATTTTTATTTTAAAATAATTATAAATTAAAATAATATTTATAAATAATTTAACTTGACAATTTCATGGTTTAAAAATAAAAATATGTTTATATTTAACATGGGATATTTTTTCTGAATTTGGGCTAAAACTCGTCTGACATTTAAACTTTGCAGGAAAAATATGACATCATCGGTGAATTTTGAAAATGTCTGACGAGTTTTAGCCCAAATTCAAGAGTAAAACACCAAATATATTAAACAAAAATCGAACATGACATTGTCAAGTTAAAAGCAATATTCATCGGCATCAATAAGCTGTTGAGCGATGCGTCGGCGGGCATCTTTAGCATTCATGCCTTCGTATTTGGTGAAGCGTCTTAATCCTTTAATCAACATCATTTTTTCATCGCCTTCTGCCCATGAGCGAATGCAGTTGCGGGCATTGAGCGCAAGGCGTTCTGTGGCATCACCGATATACACTTTTGCCATATCAATTTGTGCGCTACAAGCCTCCTGTCCACGTAGTGTAATGAGTTTTTCTACACGCAACAATACGGATTCTGATACATATATATCTATCATCATATCAGCCAAATACATCAGAATTTCCTGCTCATCTTTGAGTGCCTGCATGAGTTTTTGTGCGGTAGCTCCGGCAGTCATCAGGAAGGCTTTTTTCAAATCCTGCACTGCGTGTTTTTCATTGGTAAATATTGAACCGTTTACGCTATGTCCATTCGCCGAAGGTGCTGACATCAATTCCTGCTGCACTGCCATAGCGGGAGTCATAATGTCCACTTTGCCTTTCATGGCACGTTTCATCAGCATATCAACGGAGAGCATCCGATTGATTTCATTGGTACCTTCAAAAATGCGATTGATACGTGCGTCGCGGTAAGCCCGTGCCATAGGTGCTTCTTCGGAGTAGCCCATGCCGCCGTAAATCTGTAAACCTTCGTCCACCACATAGTCCAATACTTCCGAACCCGCCACTTTGAGTAGGGCGCATTCTACAGCGTATTCTTCGGCTGCACCTAATAATGCCTCGCCATGAGATTTACCTTCTGAAAGGAGTCTGTCCTCCATTTCCTGAATATTATTGCTGGCACGATAAACGGCAGATTCGACAGCGTACATGCGAATGGCTTGCTCTGCCAATTTGTATTTTATCGCACCAAAATTGCTAATAGATTGCTTGAATTGCTGACGTTCATTGGCATATTTTATGGAAAAACCCGCAGCTAATTTTGCGCCACCAAGTGCGCCTGCACCAAGTTTGATACGCCCGATATTGAGGATATTGAAAGCAATACGATGTCCTTTTCCTATCTGTCCCAAGACGTTTTCGACGGGTACTTTTACATTTTCAAAAAAGATTTGACAAGTGGAAGAGCCTTTGATGCCCAACTTGCGTTCTTCTGCGCCACGCGATACGCCTTCCCATGCTGCTTCTACGATAAATCCTGTGAACTTATCGCCGTCAATCTGTGCAAAAACGACAAAAACATCTGCGATACCGCCATTGGTAATCCACATTTTCTGACCATTGATGATGTAGTGTTTGCCGTCGTCAGAAAGTATGGCTTTGGTCTTGGCAGCAAGTGCATCCGACCCTGACCCCGGCTCGGTCAGGCAGTAAGCCGCTTTTTTTGTTCCGGCTACGAGTGGCGGAAGGTATTTTGTTTTTTGTGCTTCATTACCAAAATACAAAATCGGTAACATGCCAATACCCGTGTGTGCGCCATGCGTGAGTGCAAAGGAAAGTCCGTGCGACATGGTTTCGGTCAGGAGCATATTGGTGAGAAAATCCTGTGCCGAACCACCGTATTCTTCGGGAAATGCCGTACCGAGCAAACCCAATTCTCCGGCTTCTTCGAGGAGTTGGTGAAGGAGGTCAAGGTTGTGTTTTTCGAGTTTATCATCAACGGGGCGAACTCTTTTTTCGATAAAATCTTTCGCCATATCCGCTACCATGCGTTGTTCTTCATTGAATTGTTCGGGGATAAAAACTGTTTCTGCCGGAGTTTCGGCGACGAGAAATTCCGCGCCACCTAATACCTTTTCTTGTATTTCCATTGTATTTAATTTGATGAGAGGAGAGCATGTACCGTACCGACGACTTTAGCCGTCGCGGGAAATAACAAGCTACTTGACGGCTAAAGTCGTCAGTACAGGATACGCGCTATTCTTTTTGTAATGATTTTAGTGTAAAGATTGAGATAGTGATTTTTCTTTATGCAAAGCTATGCAATTTTTATCAAAAATACAATGCACGCATTGTATTTTTCAATGCGTGCATTGTAAATTGGGTTTGCACAAATAACTGGACTTTGGACATTTTGGAAATTTGGTAACTGGGAAACTCGGTTTTAAATCGTAAATATTTGATTAATTTAATTTTATAATTATTTGATACCTATCTCGATACCTATCCCGATACCTAATACTAAATTTTCTAATTCCCCAATCTCTAAAGTTCAGTAAAGGAATCACGAGTTACGAATCACTAGGTACCAACTTCATATCCACCTCTTTCCGCTCCATATTGACACTCACAATCTCGACCCGAACAGGGCTACCCATACGATAAGTATCACCCGACCACTGACCTTTGGCAACGTATCTGCCTTCAAGTGCCATGGGTTCTTCCAGCGTCTCAAAGCCTATCAATCCTTCGCATTTACTATGCACCAGTTCGACGAACATGCCGCGCTCTATCAAGCCCGAAACCACGCCATCAAACTGCTGTCCGATGCGCTCTTTGAGGTACTCGGCTTGTTTGTATTTGACCGATTCGCGCTCGGCTTCCATTGCCTTGCGCTCTTGGTTGGAAATATGCTTACATTTCATTTCCAACTCGTCGGTATCGGTGCGAAATGGCTGTTCGAGATTTTTGTATAAGAGCCTGTGTACCAATACATCTGCATAGCGGCGTATGGGCGAAGTGAAGTGTGTATAATTGTCGAAGGCAAGTCCGTAGTGACCAATGTTTTCCGTAGTATAAACGGCTTTTGCCATAGTGCGAATGGCAAGCGGTACGAGCAATTTCAGCGCATCATTGGATTGTGCTTCTGCCATTAACTTGGTGTAGGAAGCTGCGATTTGACGGGGCGTATCGAAGTTCATTTTGTGACCCAATTGGAGGGCGTACATGGCAAATTCTCTGACCTTTTCGGGGTCGGGCGCATCGTGTACGCGATAGACGTAGGGGATAGGTGCGCCGCGTTTGTCTTTGGCTATCAAGGTAGCTACTTCGCGGTTGGCGAGTAGCATAAAATCCTCAATGAGCAGGTGTGCGTCTTTACGTTCCTTTACATAGACATCAATGGGTCTGCCCGCTTCATCGAGCTTAAATTTGACTTCGGGGCTCTCAAAATTAATCGCGCCTTTTTTGAATTTTCGCTGGCGCAATTTACGGGCAAGTCGATTGAGATTTTTTAATTCGTCGGCAAATTCGCCTTCGCCTTTTTCGAGTATTTCCTGTGCTTCTTCGTAGGCAAATCGGCGATTGGAGTGCGTGACTGTGCGACCAAACCAACGCTCTACGATTTTATCATTTTTATCAAAAGTAAATACTGCGGAAAAGGTCAATTTATCTTCGTTGGGGCGGAGCGAACATAGCTCATTAGAGAGTCTTTCGGGCAGCATGGGCAGCACCCTATCGACCAAATAAACGGAAGTCGAACGTTTGAGGGCTTCCTTGTCCAATGCCGTATTTTCTTCTACATAATGCGTCACATCGGCGATGTGTATGCCGACTTCGCAGTGTCCGTTTTCGAGGTAGCGAATGGAGAGGGCATCGTCAAAATCCTTTGCCGTATCGGGGTCGATAGTGAAGGTGGTCACGCCGCGAAAATCACGTCTTTTGGCGATTTCTTTTTCGGAAATTTCGATAGGCATACTATCTGTTTGATTGATGACCGCCGGAGGAAAATCGAGGTTGAAACCCTGCTGTATCAAGATAGATTTCATCTCAATATCGTGCGTACCTGCCTCGCCAAGTATCATAGTGACACGTCCGGTAGGACTACGTTTTTCGCTGCTGTGCCATTCGGTGATTTGTACGATGACTTTTTCGCCGTTGGCTGCGCCTTTTGTCTTTTTGGGCGGTACGTAAATATCAATGGGCATGCGCCGCGAATCGGGCGTAACGAAGGCAAATTTTTGAGAAATATGTATCGTACCAATGAAACTTTCGGTGGCACGTTTGGTGACTTCTACAATGCGTCCTTCGGGTTTTTGCCGTTTGGTATCGGGCGAGTATTCTACCTTGACGCGGTCGCCATGCAGGGCTGTACCAACGTGGCGTGGCGATACGTGAATGTCGTGTTCCAAATCGTCGCAAATAATGTATGCCGAGCCGCGTTGCGTCATGTCCACACGTCCTTCGGCGGTAATTTTGGGTCGTATGCGATGCCCGATGGCGAGCTTGTATTTTTCGTTGGAAAGTTTGGTGATTTTTCCTTCTTCATTGAGCTGCCCCAAGCGGGCATCTATGGCATCCACTGAGGATTTTCCTTTGATTTTTTTCTTGATTTGAGCGGCATTATAACGCTTTTTAGGGCTTCTCTTGAATATGAAAAAGATGTCTTGTTTTAGTGTTTTTGACGCTTTATTTTTTTTTCGTCTTGTCATTTTTTTTGAATAATGCAGTAATGCAATAATGCAATAATGCTTTAATGAATGTTAAATGTGATAGTGTTATTAGTTCATGGTTTTTAGTTCATAGTTCATGGTTTTTTACAATCAATTTAAATAATAATATTTTATAAAATATTGATTATTATTATTTTAATGAACTTATAGTATGTAGTATCGAAATGTTGACATACGATAATTTATTAACGCATTTCAGCATTATCGCATTCACTCATTAGTGATGATTCCGTTTTCGGAAATACTAAATTGGTAGTGTTCGGAAAAGGATGTGGGCGTGAGATTTTTGGAGTTTTGCGCGGATCTGCCTTCTTTCACTTCTATCGTCGAACTACTCGTTATTGTGGCAACTTGTACTTTAAACGTTTGATTATCGGGAATAGTTCCTCCGATGCGTTTTTTATTTATCATATTCCCTTTCTTATCAAAAGTGATCAGCATATAGTGGTATTCCATTAAGCCTGCCTGCCAATAGATGAGTCCATAAAATTTGGGGGTCTCGGGCAAGCGACAGCAAGGTACAAATTCTGTAAATTCATCTATGGCTTCGCCTTCATCTATCAAAAAGCGGCTAATGGTATCTACGGAAAGGGGTTTGTTTTGCTTTTCAAATTCCCGATAGGTATCAGGAGTCAGGCTTAGAGGGAGTTTGGCTTTGGAGAATTTGGTGATTAAGGTGCTGAAGCCTTCTTTTTTCTTTGATGTAGCCATAGTGTCGTAATTAAATTCCAAAAAACATCTCGGTTGAACCGAGACCAAATTCCAATTCAATTTAGAAAATCAAAATACAAAGATACTTTATTCTGCATGATGAAAATTATTTTGCTTGATATTTTTAAATTTTAAAAAAACATTAATGAATTGTATTTTTTATATATTAAAGTATGGTATTTTATAAAAATAAGCTATATTGTAGTTTAGTAGAACAATTATATCGTATTTATTTTTAATTATAAATTATTTTTTAATGGTAAGTTTTTGATTATCAATTTATTGATAGTTGTCTGATGTGTATATAATTAATCGCTCGAAGATTACTTAATTATGTTGAAAAAGATATTGACTTGGATAGAGGATAGAAACCCTGCTCCAACCTCTTTTTTGAAACAAGATAAAAAGTATAGAATTAATGCCTCGACTTTAAGGTTTAAGGATTTGGGAGTTAGAGAACGATTTTATCAGTTTATTCAACCTTATGATTTACATGCTATACGTTCTGCTGCTATTACGGGTGGGGCGGTTTATATGCTTTTTACTATAATAGATTACCTTATTAATGATATTATTTTTACACAAACGATGATTATTCGTATAGCGGTTGTCGGACCTTGTTCGATACTTGCATTGGCGCTTACTTTTTATAGTCCGTTTAAGGACAATAACAAAGCCCTTCAGTTTTTGAGTGTGCTGATTGTGACGATAGGGCAGGCAGGGCATTTTGCTATTGGTTTGATGCGTGAAGTACAACCATTCTATCTACTGATTACTTCTATTTTGCTGATGGTATTTGCCAATACATTGATGTGTCTCCGTTTTAGTATTGCAACTATACTTAATGTTATATACTTTATTATTTTTCAAATTATTCATACTATTCAAGGTACCGACCATATAGAGCTTTTTTATCAGAATGTTACTTTTTTATGTGTTATTGCCGTTAGTCTTCATGCCTGCTATCTGCGTGAACGAGACAAACACTTATTGTTTTTACATTATGATGAGGCAAATGGTAAGAAGCGGGAGTTGATCAAGGTTAATGCTCATTTGGAAGATTTATTGAATAATCTTGACAATAAAAACAAGGAATTGGAGCAATTTGCTTATGTGGTTTCACATGATTTGAAATCGCCACTGCGGGTAATTTCCGGCTTGTCTTCACTTATTCAACGTAAGGAATATGAAAAAATCAGCCCAACAAGTCAAGAGGATTTTGATATGATAAAAGACCAGATTATGCAGATGAATGCGATGATTGAAGGGGTCTTGGAGTATTCGCGGATAGGGCGGGAGGCACTAGGATTAGGTAGGGTAGATGTGTCTGCAATTATGCAGAAAATCAAGCTGGTAGAAGAGAGAAATGGAAGGGTAATGATTACTTACCCTGATGATATGCCTCGTGTAAAAGGGGCGCTAGTCAGGGTACAACAGGTGTTCCAAAATCTGATTAGTAACTCGATTAAATATAATGACAAAAATGTCTGTGAAATATCTATTGAAACTGAGATTGTGGGTGATTTTATCTTGTTCAAAGTAGAAGATAATGGTCCGGGTATTGCACCGGAATACGCCGAAAGGGTATTCAGACTTTTTCAAACTTTACAATCCAAAAAACATGATAGTACAGGAGTGGGATTGGCGGTTGTCAAAAAAATTATTGAGTATTATCGAGGTGAAATTTATGTAGATACAACTTACCGAAAAGGCGCACGCTTTTGTTTTACTTTACCTTATTTTAGTGAAGAGTCATTACTACCAATTACTTCTGATAATGAAATGATTTATACTTGATTTAACTAATTTTTATGGAAACATTATTAGCTTTACAATAAATTAATGTTGTACAATACATTGATTATCAATTGCTTTTGAAATATAAATGTTGATTTTAATATAAATTTGTTCTTGCTTATTGACTTTCTCGCTAGGGAAGTGCATCTTTGCGCTTTTTAGACACCACATAAGTAAATTAGCATGACATTCAAAGCAGTTATTTCAATTACACTCATCCTTTTTTCGGTTATAGATATTATCGGAAATATTCCGGTCATTATCAGTCTCAAGGAAAAAGGCAACCGTATAGAACCGGGCAAAACAACGATTACTTCCGGTATCATCATGATACTTTTCTTGTTTTTCGGCGAAGCAGTTTTGTCCTTGTTTGGCGTAGATGTGGGTTCTTTTGCCATTGCCGGAGGTATTGTGATTTTTATTATTGGATTGGAAATGGTATTAGGTGCCAATTTTTTCAAAGAATCGGAAGATGCCATGTCCGCTTCTATTGTGCCGATGGCTTTTCCCTTCATCGCGGGGGCGGGTACGCTGACTACACTACTTTCACTACGAGCCGAGTATGCTGTTGAAAATATCATTATAGGTATTATTGTTAATTTATTAGTTGTATTTTTAGTTATCAAATCTTCGGATTGGCTGCAAGCCAAACTCGGCAAGGGCGGTGCAGCGGTACTTCGCAAAATATTTGGTATCATCTTACTGGCTATCTCCATCAAACTGATAAAAACAAATTTAATGATTTGATAATTTGTGATTCGTTTACTTGTTTATTCGAGTGACAAACGAATCACGAATCAACGAACAAACAAATGCAAATACTCATCGTTATACCGGCGCGTTATGCTTCTACTCGCTTTGAGGGTAAACCACTTGTTGACATTCAGGGAAAAAGCATGGTTCGGCGCGTATATGAGCAAGCGTGTAAGGCAAAATTGGCTTCGGAAGTGGTCGTAGCGACTGATGATGAGCGGATTTATGACCATGTACAAGGTTTTAATGGACAAGTAGTGATGACATCTGAAGCACACCAAACCGGAACAGAACGCTGTGCCGAAGTTGCCCAAGCATCAAATGCTGACCTTGTGATTAATGTACAAGGCGACGAGCCGTTTATTGCACCCGAACAGATTGATGAGTTGATTCGATTCTTGAAAAACCATCCGCAATATGAGATTGGTACGCTTGCCAAACGCCTTGAACTGTACGATGAATTGTGCAACCCGAATACCATAAAAGTCGTCTTTAATCAGGTCGGAGAAGCGATTTATTTTAGCCGCCACCCCATTCCTTTTTTGCGTGGTGATGTGATAGAAAATTGGTTAAACAAACATACTTATTACAAGCATATCGGTATGTACGGCTACCATAGAAAAACACTCCTCTCAATTGCCCGACTTAGTCCTACTCCGCTCGAACAAGCGGAAAGCCTTGAACAATTAAGGTGGATGGAAAATGGTATCAGCATTGGTATCACCACCACAACTTATGATACGATTAGTATTGACACGCCGGAAGATCTCGCCGCAGCACTATTGGTTAATCGGTGAATTAGTTGCGCTCATCTGTACTATAAGGTGAAAATCGTTATTGTAATGTAAAATAATAAATATAAAAGTGTATAACGTGAATGTTTTTTAACAATAATTTGATTTTTAAAATTTTAAATATATAAAAATAAATAAATTCATGTCTTATCGACACTTTTACATTTTACATTTTGTGTTTTACATTTTACATTTTTCACCGCTTAATACATACGAGCGATTAGTTGAATAGCTAATTAGCTTGACAATGTCATGTTTTAAAAATGAAAATATGTTTGTGTTTAACATGGGATATTTTTTCCGAATTTGGGCTAAAACTCGTCTGACATTTAAACTTTGCAGGAAAAATATGACATCATCGGTGAATTTTGAAAATGTCTGACGAGTTTTAGCCCAAATTCAAGAGCAAAATGCCAATTATATTATACAAAAATCAAACATGATATTGTCAAGTTAGTTGCAGCGATTTATTTTTAATAATATATTAAATTAATTACCCGTTAAACAGATACCCTGATTACCTGTTCAACCAATCACCTAATTCATTCATGTCACATTTTACAGGCATAATGCAAATTTAAGATGTGTTAAACCCCAAACATTAGGTCATTTATATAGCTGTGAATTTATGGATGTAAAAATTTTTATCAAAACATAAGAAAAATGAATAAGCATTATCGAATACTCTTCATACTACTTGCCTTAATCCAATTATCAATACAGAGCCATGCCCAACAAGCCCGTTCCAATCATATTGAATTGGCAAAATCCAACTTCCATCTGACGGATAATGACCTGACAGGAATGCTACTCACGCACTCGCATACCAGTAAAAAAAGTGGCATTACACATTATTATTATCAACAAACCTTTAATGACATCGCCATTCGGGGTGCAAATATGGATATTCATACAAAAGAAAATAAAGTATTAAAAATCAGTAGTTTATTCATTAAAAATATTGAAGAAAAAGTAGAAGGTAAGCCTGATATAGATGCTCGACAAGCCCTGACAAACGCAGCACTGCATACAGCGTTTCCTTTGCCTGATTTTCCAAAGATTCATCAAAAAAAACAAGCCAATAATCGGAAAACTATATTTGACCATACAGGTATTGCACTCGAACCGATTGAAGCCGAATTAGTGTATATACTCAATAAGCGAAAAAAACTACGGCTGGCTTGGGAACTTAGTCTCTACGAATTGAGTGGACATCATTGGTGGCTTGTCACAATAGATGCAGAAACAGGAGAAGTCATTACCCAAGAAGATAGAGTATTGCATTGTGAATTTTCACATACGAATACTTTGAATAGCGGAACGCAAGATACATGCACAGAGGAGTATTTTAATAGCTCAAAATATATAAATCCGACAGATGCGATGAGTCAAAGTGTTGCAGACGGCTCATCCTATAATGTCTATCCTATCCGTATAGAAAGTCCGAGTCATGGTGGACGACTTGTCGTAAATCAACCTGCTGATGTAGATGCTTCGCCCTTCGGTTGGCATGACGTAAATGGTGTAGCAGGTGCAGAATATACCAACACGAGGGGCAATAATACATTTGCTTATGATGATGCAGATGGCAATAATAATACGCCGGGTGGCAGTCCTAATGGCGGTGCATCACTTGATTTTAATTTTCCCATTGACTTAAATAATGCTCCTTCAACTAATCTTGATGCAAGTATTACCAATTTATTTTACTGGAATAATTTGATGCACGATGTGTGGTATCATTATGGTTTTGATGAAGCGGCAGGAAATTATCAGACAAATAATTATGGTAGAGGAGGAACCGGCGGAGACTTTGTATTGGCAGAAGCCCAAGACGGTAGTGGTACGAACAATGCTAATTTTTCTCCCGGCGTGGATGGTGGAAATGGGCGTATGCAAATGTTTTTATGGAATAATATACAAATAAATTTGAAGGTTGGCGATACGACTTACGAGGCATCTGGCGCACAGTTTGGACCGCGAACATTCGATATTAATGGTAGTTTGGTCATTGCTGATGATGACTCTGCCGACCCTACACAGGCTTGTAACGCACTCACACCCGCTAATGCTGCACAAATGTCAGGTAAGATAGCTTTGATAGATAGAGGATCTTGCAATTTTACTGTAAAAGTAGCTAATGCTCAAGCTGCCGGAGCTATTGGAGTGGTGATATGTAGTCAGGACAATATATTGCTCAATCAAATGGGAGGGGTAGATAATACGATTACGATTCCTTCCATACTCATTAAACAAAGTGATTGTGCAGTGATTCGCGCACAAATTCCCACAGCACCTGTTAATGTTAGTGCTGCATCAGGGCAATCCGATTCCAGTCTCGATAATGGCATTATTGCACATGAATATGGACATGGCATTTCCAACCGTCTGACAGGTGGAGCCGCCAATTCCAATTGTCTCAATAATGAAGAACAAGCAGGTGAAGGTTGGAGCGATTGGTGGGGCTTGGTGATGACGGTAAAAGTCGGAGATACAGGTCCGCAAAGAAGGGGAGTGGGTACATATTCTATCGGACAAGTCACTACCGGAACAGGGATTCGCCGCTATCCGTACAGCACCGATATGAGTATCAATCCGCATACATACAATGATATTAAAACAGAGGTTGTTCCGCATGGTGTCGGTTCGGTATGGTGTGCTATGATATGGGATTTATATTGGAATTTGATAGATGTATATGGTTACGATACGGATATGTATCGCGGTACGGGAGGCAATAATATCGCTATGGATTTGGTCATGGAAGGGCTTAAATTACAATCCTGCAATCCGGGTTTTATAGACGCACGAGATGCCATTTTACTGGCAGACCAAGCTCTGTATAATGGCGATAATGAATGCCTGATATGGCAAACTTTTGCAAGGCGCGGACTGGGCTTCAGTGCTTCACAAGGGAGCAGTGGCAGGCGAAGTGACGGTACGGAAGCCTTTGATTTGCCGCCCGGAATGAATGGTGTAACTGTCTCAAAATCAGCGGATAAAACACAGGTTTACCCTAATGACATCATTAATTTTACCCTAAAAATATCGGGTGGTCGCTGTTATGATGATGATAATATCAAACTTGTTGACAGCCTGCCCGCCGGATTGAAGTACATACAAGGTTCGGCAAGCAATAATGCTACGCACAACAATAATGTCCTTAGTTGGTCAACGATACCTTCACTTGCCAAAGATGCTAGTTTGACCTACACTTATCAAGCCATAGTAGATAGCAATTATATTGCTCCGGCATGGGATACTTTGTTTTACGACGATATGGAAAATGGCTCAGATACTTGGTCACTTTCCAATGCCTCCAACCGTAGCAACTGGACAAGAGTAGATGATCCAATATGTGGCACAACAGCATGGTACGCTATAGAATTGGAAGCTGGAACTACCATTGAACATCAATACCTCACCATGCCACTCACTACAATTGGTGCTGATGCTGAATTGACATTTACACACCGATACGATACAGAACCTAATTGGGATGGCGGCAAAGTAGAATTATCGGAAAATGGCGGAATCAACTGGACGGATTTAGGACCTTACATGACCCAAAATGGCTACAACGATTACATCAGAAACAACCCCGCCAACCTTGCCTTTGCAGATGATAGTGGTGGGTGTATCGAAACAAAAGTTGACCTCAGTAGCTTTGCAGGAGATGAGGTATTGATACGCTTCAATTTTTATTACGACCAAGGCGTTCCGGGTGAGGGTTGGTACATTGATAATGTCTATCTCGCCGGCAATAGTGCTGTTGTCAATACCGCTCATATTACATCCAATCGCAATGTACATTCGGATTATGTAGGTATAGAAATTATCACATGTACGCCCATAGAATTATACGCTAATCTTGAAGGGGCTTACGATGCTACACTCGGAGAAATGACCACTATTCTCAATACAGAACAAGGCTTATTGCCGGGGCAAACCCCTCTTGGCAATCTGTCTATACCCACACCTGCCGGACAACCCTACGGTGTAGCTCCATGGAATTATAACGGAACGGAAGGTGCAGGTTGGACAGATGCGAATTATACCGAAGATATAGTAGATTGGGTACTATTATCACTCAGAAGCGACGAGGCTAAAAACACGGAAATTCTCCAAACCGCAGCACTTTTGTACAAAGACGGCAGTATAAAACCACTCGATAAATGCCTGATAAACACGACATTAGACAAAGGTTCGCTATATGCAGTGATTCAACATCGAAATCATATCGGCGTGATGTCACCTGTATCCGTGGATATGTCAACAGGTATATTGAGCCATGATTTTCGGATAGCAGACAGCTATAAAGACATCGCAAGTTTTGGACAAAAAAAGCTCAATTCGGGCGCGTGGACCATGTATGCCGGAGATATTGACCAATCGGATATGCCAAGTTATGACATTATAGGAACGGATAAAGTGATATGGGTAGAGGACAATGGTAATTTTGGTATTTATCTTCCTTCCGATGTCAACCTTGACGGAGATATAAATGGGGAAGACAAAGCCTTTTGGGAGAACAATAACGGTATATCCTCTCGTGTACCTAAGTGATTTTTGGGGGGCGCAGTTCTAAATTGTCCGCTCAAAATGAAATTATAAAAATTTGATTATCAGTTGTTTATAGTCGCATAGCGACGGCACTATTTGTAACATCAAATCTCCCCCAAACCGAAAAAGGCGCATAGCGTCGTCACCCTTAATACGTCGATTTTAATAGTGCCGCCGCTATGCGGCTAAGGAAGTGAAGGGTTAGTCATCGGTTACAAATAGGGCTGGTGCTACTGCACCTTTTATCTCAAAAGTGTAATTCTATTTTTAGAAAATAAACATAAATATTTGATAATCAAATATTTAAAAGAAAATAAATCGGAACAGTTTGGAACTGCGCCCTTTTTGGGTATCAGTTGATGGAGTTGAGTGGTTTATGGTTAGATGTAATATTATATTTATTTTTTGTATATATTTTTTGATTTTAGAATTCATAATTTAAATAAAATTAAAAATGCTGCGAACCCTACATTTACTATGTTTTATGAATTTTAATAATATTTTCAAAAAATGAATTTTAAAATAAAAAAATAAAAATCAATAAAATAGAAACACCTCGCGTCCACTCGTCCACTCGGGGTGCGATTCGTTTTTGTACCCGCTAATATTCTTGATTATCACTATTTTATGAATTTTAAATTAACTTGACGATAGTAGATTTTAAAAAACAATAATGTATTTGTGTTTAGGATGGAATATTTTTTCCGAATTTGGGCTAAAACTCGTCAGACATTTTCAAAATCTATCGATGATTTCATATTTTCCGACAAAGTTTAAATGTCAGACGAGTTTTAGCCCAAATTCAAGCCCAATGCCCTCCATTATTGAATAAAAATTAAAAATGAGCATGGGTACAAAAACGAATCGCACCCGTCCACTCGCGTCCTACAAATTTACATTTTACATTTATTATTTTACATTTTACATTAATTTTATTAAAATGATAAAAACACCTCTTCACCCAAGTTGAATATGATATTAAAAGTCAAAGTATCCACCATTTACGAATGCTCGTTGGAAAGAGCTTTTAAAACACCAATGCTTTGTGATATTTCTAAAGTGCATACGGGATATGGGATGATGCCCAAAGTTACTCATTGCAGTGATGATGAAAATTGGGGCAAACCCGGCTTTAGCAAAAAAGTATATGTAACGAAATCTTTGACTCAAAAAGGCGGTTTTGGTTCTATGGATAAAGTAATTGAACGTATAGAAAATCAATATTGGAAAATTGAAGTGAGTGAATTTCAATCATGGATGCTGGGTTTCTTTAAATTTGTAGGAGAATGGAAAACAACCGAGCTTGAACCCAACAAAACCTTGGTAGAATACACCTATGATTTGCATGCCAAGCAGCCCATTCTGTATCCGCTCAATTGGTTATTTGCAAAGCTATTTTGGAAGAGATATATGAAAAGAGTATTGGAGAATATCAGAACAATGGCTTATAATAACGAGCCTTATTTGTATGAATAAAAAACCAATCACTCTATAAACTCTATAAACTCTATAAACTCCATCAACTCTATAAACTCTATAAACTCCATCAACTCCATCAACTCTATAAACTCCATCAACTAACCAATAAACGCATCAATAAATTCACGCACACATCCTTCACCGCCTTTTAGGGTGAGAATGATGTCTGCGGCATTGCGTACTTGCCTGATAGCATCGGCAGGGCAGGCAGCTATACCCACTTGTTGCATGACTGTGAGGTCATTGATGTCATCACCAATATAGGCAGTATCTTTTAAGCTGACATTCAGTTCTTTACACCATTGATTCAAGACTGTCAATTTATCTGCTTCGTTGGCAAATACATGCTTGATACCGAGCATATCGGCGCGTTTTTGGAGTAGCGGTTTATTCAATCCCGAACTCAATAATGCGACAGGTACACCTGCTTTAATAGCATTGATGATACCTCGTCCGTCTTTGGCATTAAATTTCTTGATTTCATCGCCGGAAGAGTTGAAATACATCCCACCGTCGGTCATGGTGCCATCCACATCTAGTACCAAGAACTTAACCTGTACACGAGCGAGGAGTTCAGCATGTCGAGCCAAATCCTTTTTAAGTAAATCATCGATACTGATATTAAATAAATCGGAAAGTTGCATCAAGTCTTGAACTGTAGGTTGTACTTCACCGGAGGCAAGATATGGGAAGGTAGCACCCAAACGAGAAGCTAGGTCTATGGCATTAATATTTTTATGGTTTTTGAGATACGTAATGTTTTTGGCGAAAAAGTGCATAGTGTTCCATTCGATACAGGGACTGGTTAATAATCTTCTTTCACTGTGATAAATTTACCGAAAAAATCATACCATAATTCTTCCGACGGCTGTTGCGATGGGGGGGAGGCTATCACGCAACAAACTGAATTGCTGATGATTAAGTTGTTGTGCGGCATCAGATTTGGCTACTTTAGGATTGGGGTGTACCTCTATGAGCAGCCCATCAATACCCATAGCTACACAAGCGCGGGTAAGGTCAGCTACGCCGTAGGCATAACCCATAGCGTGGCTAGGGTCGAGTACCACAGGCAGATTGGTTTTTTCTTTGAGGAAAGCTACTCCACAGAGGTCAAGCGTAAATCGCGTCTGCGTCTCGAAAGTACGGATACCGCGCTCACACAAAACGACCTGTTCATTGCCGCCCGACAGGATAAACTCTGCCGCCTGTACAAATTCTTGCAAAGTAGTTCCAAAACCACGCTTCAAAAGTACGGTTTTTTTCGCTCGTCCGCAAGCCCTCAACACGCCGTGGTCATACATGGCTTTTGCGCCGATTTGTACCACATCTGCATACTCAATAACGGCATCAATATGTGTAGCATCACGAACTTCGGTGACTATGGCAAGGTCGTATTTTTCACGCATTTTGGCAAGCAATTTCAAACCTTCCAAACCCAAGCCCTGAAAGCTGTATGGCGAAGTGCGCGGCTTAAAACATCCGCCCCGCAATGCCTTGATACCCAATGACTTCATCAATTGTGCAGAGGCTTCTATCTGTTCTTCTGATTCTACCGAACAAGGTCCGGCTATCATCATAGTATGCTGCGTATCGCCACCAATTGTCACACTACCGATTTGTACGTTTCGCCCTTCGGGTTTGTAGTTGATATGAGCAAGCTGGAGGTCGTTGTCAAACATAAAAGTCTGCTCCACCAAGCCGTCTAATACGCCGTTCACTTCTTTTATTTTGGAGGATGTCACCAATGTTTGCCGTTCATTTTCAATAAGGTGTATGGCACCGATTTGAGTGGCAAGTTCAAGGGCTTTTTCTTTAGTGACGCTGCGCTTTAATTGTATGATCATTTTTTAGTTTATTGGCACAATGATTATAACTAAAAACTACTTCACCATTTTACCATTCTTATAGGTGTATTCGAGTTTTACCTTGCCTTGTTCATCAAAGTATTTGGAATTGCCGTGCATCACACCGTTTTTATATTCCGATTCTTCTTTTAGTGTCGTACCGTCATCGTAATATTTGACCACTTTGCCCTCCAATTTACCATTGATGTATGTGCCGCTTGAAGTCACTTTTGCAGTGCTGCCATAAGTTTCTTTCGGACCATGCAACACACTATTGGCGTAGTAACTTTTTTCTTCGACCCTCGCAAATTTAGGCTTGACAGACATACCGCTTTTCGCGCCATTATGGTAATTCGTAATTTCTATAATCTGCTGTTTTACATCATCATAAAACATCCATGTACCATGTTTTTTGCCATTCAATAGTGTACCTTCTTCCATCGTTCTGCCCACGCCATTTCTCTTAATGGCTCGCTCTAAACCCTCGACACCCGGAATGGCTGTAATTTCGTAATCCCCTTGTTTGACACTTTCAATGACCGGTGTAGCAGTATTTGAACCCGTACCTCCACCACAAGAGATGAATAAGAAAAGGGGAATTATCCAAAGTAAATGTCTCATTTTTAATGTGATAATATTGAAATATTGTAATGCGATAATGTTTTGAATGCAATAATACTGAAATGTGTTAATATTATAATTATTGAAAAGAATATTTTTTTATACTTTAAATTATTTATAAATGTGTTTGAATTGTAAAATTTTATTATAAAAATATTTTAAATAAAAAATAAATTTATATAAATGATTGACACTTTTTTCAATATTAATATTATGCAAAATCTGAGTAATCCGTTTACTAAACTCTTTGAAGTTTAGTAAACGGGGTTTTAAATATTTTTTTATTTTAAAATAAATTATTTTTGTAAATTATTGATTTTTAAATAAAAATAAATTATAAAATAATTTCAATTATTATAAAAATATTTTTAAATATAATTATTATAATATTACAAGTATTTCATCATTATCGCATGACCAACAAGCGTTTGGTCAAGTGTTGTCCATTCGCTTGAATGTGAATAAAATATATACCTTCGCTATAAGTTTCTAAATCAAAGATATAGTTTTGTCGGCTAATGTTGTTATTGCGGCGGTGTTCCATGACTTGTCCGACGACATTCACAATGTCCACCTGCACATCTACCTGCTGACTAAATTCGAGGGCTAATTGTGCATTGTTTTTAGCCGGATTCGGACTAAGTTGGATGTCATTCAACACATCAATATAGTCAATACCTACCGGACCATCTATATCATAATTAGCTAAAGTAATACAGCCGGCTGCATCGGTGACGGTCACGAAATAACGGTCTTGATTTAGTCCGCTGACATCTTCCGTATCTGCGCCTGTACTCCATTGGTAGGTATAAGGCGGCGCACCTGCTTCTACGGTCAAGTGTATCGAACCATAGCCAATACTATCTGAGGTGATCAGCGTAGGCGGACAGTCATCTGCACCCACCTGAAACGCCTCAATATCCACACAAGCCTCTGCATCTGTGATAGTTACGGTATAAGCTCCAACAACGAGGTCAGTCAGGTCTTCGACCATTTCGCCGTTACTCCATTGATAGGTGTAAGGCGGCGTTCCGTTGGTCAAAATCAGGCTGATAGACCCGTCACTATCACCCGATACGGTGACGTTATCGGCATCAATAATACTAATAAGATTGGGCGGACAGCCTTCTTCTACAATAAAACAAACATTGTCAATACAGCCCACTGCATCTGTTACTTTTACACAATATTCGCCATCCATGAGAAATTCGAGGTCTTCGGTTTGTTGTAGATTATCCCATAAAAATGTGTAGGGCGGCACACCACCATTTACACTAAGATCTATCGCTCCATCGCCTGCCATAAATACACTTTGATGTGTGATGTCAGCCATGACACCAAGACTTGGTGGGCAGAAATTATCTACTACTACACAGGTGCTTTCCATGCAGCCCAAACCATCGGTGACGGTGACGCAATAGGTTCCGGCAGCAAGTCCTTCAATATCAGCATTCGACGAACCGTTATCCCATTGATAGGTATAGAGTGGATTACCGCCAAATACAGATATATCAATCGCACCGTCATTATCTCCTGTTGAGGTTTCTTCTGTAATATCAATATTAGAAATAATAGCCCCCGAACAACCCTCGCCTACATTAATACAAAGCGTTCCCATACAATTGATGTCATCAAAAACAGTCACGCAGTAGCTGCCCGGTGTCAAGCCGGAAATGTCTTGTGTATTCGCGCCGTTATTCCAATAATAATCAAAAGGCGGTGTACCTGCACCCACTTCCAAATCTATCTGACCATCTCCGGCACCTGCCATAGATTCGTTAATTACATTGCTCGTGAGGTAGAGGTTTTGCGGACATATACCTTTTATAGTAGCAAAATAAGTATCTGCACAACCAATAGCATCTGTTACGATGACGGTATAATTTCCGTCTGTGAGTCCGTCAACATCTTCTGTCGTGGCACCATTGCTCCATTGATAGGTGAAGGGGGGCGAACCGCTATTGACAAAAATATCTATTGCACCATTCATCAATCCATATTCCATATCGGTCACACTAGCCGTAATGTTGAGTGACATCGGGCAGTCTGTTCCTACAAAAACTTCATACACGCCTATGCAGCCAAGCGCATCTGTCACCATGACAACGTAAGTAATACCTCCGGTGAGGTTGATGATGTTTTGACTTGTCGCACCATTGCTCCACGAATAGGAGTAAGGCGGCACACCGCCCGTTGGTGTGAGTTCGATAGTGCCGTCGTTGGCATTGGCTCCGCTTTCATAATTGACTGTGGCGGTATATTCCCAATCATCGGCGCATGATGAGCCTACGGTAGCGCAGGTCTCGTCCGTACAGCCATTAGCATCTGTAACAGTGACGCAGTATGTACCTACGGAAAGATTGACGAGATTTTGTCCGATGGCTCCGGTACTCCACTGATAAGTGTAAGGTGCTGTTCCGTCACCATTGATTGCAAGGTTGATACTTCCGTCATTCGCTCCGGTAGCACTTTCATTCGTCGTGGTCGTATTCAATCCCAAATTTTGCGGACATTCAATGGCAGGCATACAATTGACCGTTGCTTCCCAACCTGATTCTTGTCCGGTAGCATCAGAACTGAATAAAAAGGTCAGACAACCACTTGCATCAGTAGAGGTAAATGAATCTCCGGCTTGTAGCAGGCTTGCAGCATCTTGCGGGGTACTTCCATCGCCATCCAATTCACCACAGGCAGTTTCTTGTAATGGATTCGAGGTATTATTACCATTATAAATGGAGAGAAAATCCCAACAACCACCTTGTGTGCCTGTACCCATAGCTGTTTCAATATCCACATAAGTAAATGTGACGCTGACGACTTCATTCGGATTATCAGGACAAATTGTAATGGAATCGTTTGAATTATTTAAATAATTATTTAATAAACCGCCATTATCATAAAAAATACCTGTGGAGCAAGAGGGGGGAGCTATTCCGGTGGTGAAGGTAAACGGACCTGCACAGTCGGACATAATTGTACCGCCTATGCCATCAGGGCAAATCGCGCAGACATAAAAATCGTAGGAGGTTTCTGCACTTAATCCGCTTAATTCAAATGGGTTGCCTGTTTCCTCAACAGTTGTTCCCGTTCCGGGAGTAAATCCGGCGGTTCCCCATTCTACATTAAATAATGTAAAGGTTGCTGTCCAACTCAAGTCTGCTGATGAATCGGTAATATTGGTGGCTATTCCTGCTACGGGAGCGGGGCATGGGTCGGCAGGATTGCAAGTGACTTGTGCTGCCCAACCGCCGCCTTGTACCGACATATCGGAACTAAAGGTAAAGGTCAGACAGCCGCTTGGATTGGTGGCTGTAAAGCTGCTTCCGGCATCAAGTGACATCCCTGTGCCGCCTGTTCCGGGGGTGTTACAATAATCGCCCAAAAATCCGTTACTTGTATCTTCTCCATCATATACCGAGAGGTAATCCCAACAGCCTGTACCGTCATTTCCTGCGGCAGTCGCTGATTCTATATCTACGAAAGTAAAAATGACGGTGACGGCATCGCCTGCATTATCGGGGCATATCGTGTAGGTCTCGTCGGCATTGCTTGGGTATGGATTATCCGCTCCGCCTGCATCGTAGAAATCGCCGTCGCATTCTGGTGCAGGTGGGGAGGTGGTGAAGGTAATCGGACCTACCCATTGACTGATACCGCTTGCGCCGCAATCGGCTTGCAGATAAAAATCGTAAGTCGTGGAAGGAGTTAAATTTTCTATGGTAGAAGAGTTTTGCCCTGTATTGATAGTTGTTCCTGTGCCTTGCATAAAACCCGTTGCGCCCCATTCAATGGTAAAACCAATACCGTCCTCCGATTCCCATGATAGTTCTGCCGATGTATCGGTGAGTTCTACTTCTATATTTTCGGGTATATCGCATATCGGACCTTCATATACTTCAAGATTAAAATCGCAGGACAGCCCGCCTGCACCATCTACAATCAGGTAATACGCTCTTGCATCCAAGACTGCTATCGTAGAATCTCCGCCACCACCCAAGGCTACACAAAAAGCCTGTTCATCATCTAACGTACTATCATTAATATTAATACAACTAATATCTTCGGCAGGATATATAGCATAAGATTGCGGACATTGATTCCCTGTAAATCCGATGGTGTGATTCCCTGCATTGGTGACTGTAAAGGTGTACCAAACGGCATTTTCTATACTAAAGCCAAGAGGCGGATTACAAACTGCCATAATGCCCAAGCCACTCATAGGGTCTGCTTCTGCCGCACTTGCTGTTCCACCAACATTTGTTCCGGCTATCTGCATACCCAAAGTAAGCGCAGTAGCATTGACACATTCATCATTTGGTGGTACGCCGCCTGTATTGCAAAGGGCATCGTTGGCAGCTAAGAAATTGACGGTCAGTGGGTCACTTTCGGCACAAAGCTGCCCCATCTCGTCTATTACTTGTCCGGTGAGTATCCATGTTCCCGCGAGGTCGTTGAGCATATTGGCGGCGAGTACACCGTTTAGCCCTGCATTAAATGTGTAAGGTATGTTCACATCCATTAAGGGGAATCCGCCTACCTGCCCGCCTGTTCCTCCTGCACTGTCGTCAAAAAAGATTTGATAACTGCCGCCGTCGGGTATGGTGTCGTTCATGACAATAAAAACTGCTGTTTCGTCGGGGCAAAGATTGACTGTGGTAGCTCCCAAGAGTGACCCTGCATTGCATCCATAGCTATTTTGAATATTGAAACAGGTGAGTATGATAATAATGGCGAATAATCGTAAGTTAAGGTCTGTCATGGTTTTTATAATGCTATGATTAAATCAATGTGTTCGCCAAATTGGGTATTCAGTGTTTTTTGATTATTAATAAAATTAAATTATAATTTATATTTAGTTAAAAATTAATTATTTACAAAAATAAAAATAAATAAACTATTCACGTTCAATTTGTAATTTTTAATTTGACGAACACATTGTTAAATTGAGGTCAAAATTAAGAATAAAATTGAGAATGATTAAATTTAAATATTTTTTATGTAAAAACAAGATAGCAAGGCTTTGTTGAAAGGGAGCTATGTTTTTGATTTTTTTTATAAAAATTGAAAATCCGCTGAAATTCCAAATAACAAATTTCAAGCACTCAAAAATCAAGGTTTTTGGAATTTGAGTTTTGTTATTTGGAATTTGCTTCTTGTTGCATAGTTTCTTTGATAGAAATATTTTTCAGTCGGCTTGTACACCATAGCGTCACTTCTTGCAATCCTAATGCTTTACGTTCTTTTGTATCGGCAAATTCCTTTAGGGTTTGTGCAAAAGTAGCGAAGGTAGCCTGCTTTTCTTTTTTGGATGCCACGCCGACGAGTTGGCGGAAGAAATCCAAAACTGTTTTTTCAAATAAAAACAGTTGGTCATTTTTACGCAAATTACGCTGACCGGAATTGATGCGATTTTCGAGACTATTCCAATCTTGGAGTTCATAAAAAATAATCAATTGGAGAATACGCGCCGTACCTTGTACATCTTTTCGCTCCTGTGTAGCCCCGAAATGCAGAATGCTCTCCAACCATGTCAATGATTTTTTCCACTCTTCCAATATTAAAAATAAGACGGTGATATTATAAAAAATAGCTAATTGTCGTCCGGCACGAATGTAAGGTGAGTATGTTGCCCAATGCTTGCGGATATACTTGACCATGTCGGCAGCAGCTTCGTATTGGGCAGTATTGATGTAATACAACATTTGTAGTAAAGCAACAACTTTAAAGACTTCCGATTCGGTATAAATATCCTCTTGGGGTAGGTTTTTTATCTTTTTCAGTACGGTAGGAAACTCGTCAAGTTGGCGGTTATTGTATGCCATAGAGAGATAACCACAAAGTGATTTTTTGTAAAAAGTCGGATATTCCGTTTTCAATGAAGCATTGGATTCAAAGAGCTGAATCACGCGCCCATAGTGTTCAAAGGCTTCCTTAGATAGTCCGTCAATGCGGTGACAAACGGCATTGATATTATGAAAAAACAGCTTTGATGAAAGTGAGGTACTCGTTTTTTCCCAGTCTATTTGCTGCATGATTTCTTTGTGTCGAGATTCATTTTCGGGGCGGCGAAACTGGTAGTCACTTTGCCAAAGGAAGATGAGCCTGTCATTGAGATTTTGGTAATGTTGGGTAGTTTGAACGGCTTGCATGAGCGTTTTTTGTTCGGCTATAGATGTCTCAAGTTTAGCTGATGCTTTTTTAATGGGTAGCACAAATAAAGTCCGGCGTTCCCAATTGATAATGTCTAATAATGCCAAATGTTTTTCGTGTTTTTCGGCAAGTTTGCGGGCGGTACGCAGCCGCTTCTGCATTTCGGTAAATAGTTTTTTCTCAAAAAGAATGGGAAGATAATCCAACATTTTTTTCAAACGGGCATCTATTGATTTATTGGAATGGTATTCTCGCAGGCTTTCCAAAATCTTTTCTTTGAGGTCACCTTTTGCCGTAGCAAAATTATTGGTAAATGCCTCACCCTTAAATTCTTGCAAAATGGCTTGTTCATCGTACGAATCTTGTTTTTCGAGGGCTTCAAAAATACGCACATAATTTGGTTTTTTTTCTTGCGAATGTATCCGTGAGTATTTTTTGAAATACGCAACCTCCGAAGGGCTAAGGGACTCTATTAATTTAAAAAGAGTATCTGATGACATATTTTTTCCGCTTTTTATGGCTTATGATTTCTTAATATTTTCTACAAAAACACATTAAAAAAACAATGTATGCAATTGTGAAATATGATAAAAAGTGGATATGGATGTTCAATTTAACATATTTTACAGACATTTTCCTGATTCTGATTTCTTAAAAATGAAAAAAGTGACTTTGGAAGTGCTAACAAATACCCTTAATATTGCCATATAAAAGAGAATACGGAAAGTCAAGTTCAAATACTATCCCAAATAAAAAGGCTAATTTGAACTTGTACTTTTCTAAGAAAATAGAATATTTTTTACCTAAAACCTAACAGCTATCATGAATAAAAGAAT
The DNA here is from genome assembly GCA_938028705.1 of uncultured Saprospiraceae bacterium. Classification (GTDB taxonomy): domain Bacteria; phylum Bacteroidota; class Bacteroidia; order Chitinophagales; family Saprospiraceae; genus JAHDEO01. The sequence continues at coordinate 41,031 of CALIZI010000113.1, forward strand.
TACACTAAGAGGTACCTAGTACCTACGTCACATCCTTGTGCTTTCCAAAAGCAAACACTAAAAATCTAATCCACACCACCCATTCCACGTTCCGGTATTCCATCCATAATAACATCAAGCACATTTAGGGCTTATGAATGAGTTGATTTATTGATAATATGAGTCAATCAGATAAGTATTTCATTATACTGAGATACCTGATTTTGTGATTCATTATTCAATAGATTTACAATTCATCATATCTGTATCTATTTACAAAAAATAATGAATATGTACATCGCTTTAGTTATACATCTAAAGTAGATATAGCCTTTGTATGCGACATAAACAATTGATTATTAAAATTTTAAACTAAAAAAAATATTTACCATGAATTCACAGAAGAGATTTCAACTATTATTTGCCTTCCTTTGTCTCAGCACTTTTGGCTGGGCGCAAACAGGCGTAACCACACTCGGCACAGGTGCCGGACAAAACAATTCTGACAACTATACCACCTATATCGGTCACAATTCGGGCATCAATGGTGGGGCATTTGGCAGCGCCTTCTTCGGCTCATTTACAGGAACCACCAATACCGGCTGGCAAAATACTTTTATAGGTGCCAATGCCGGACGCTTTAACGGAGTAGGAGGCCGGAATGTATTTGTCGGTTTTCAAGCAGGTCAGCGCAACACTAACGGAAGTGATAATATCTTTTTGGGATATTTTTCAGGCGATGCTAATACAGAGGGAGGGAATAATACTTTTGTTGGTAGCAGAACCGGACAAAAAAATACGACTGGTGACAAAAATACCTTCTTAGGAAATATTGCAGGACCAAATAACACAACTGGACAGGATAATACCTTTGTCGGATACGGAGCAGGGCATGACAATACTATAGGTGAAGACAATACCGCTCTGGGCTACTATGCTGCTCGTAACACAACAGGCGGAAAACGCAATGTATCTTTAGGATATTACTCGAACTACAAAAATGTCAGTGGCAATTATAATACGATTCTTGGCACCTATGCAGGATATAATGCCGCCGGTTCAAATAATGTATTTATCGGTCATAAAGCAGGCTATAACGAGGCAGGTAGCAACAAACTTTATATTGACAACTCCAATACTTCCAATCCGTTGATTTATGGTGATTTTGGTTCAAATACAGTTGGTATCAACACAGGCGATGTTCCGGCAGGCTATACTTTGGCAATAAAAGGAAAAGCCATCACAGAAGAAGTAAAAGTCCGTACACACGCCAATTGGCCCGACTACGTATTTGCAGCCGATTACGACCTTTCTCCACTCAGTACCTTAGAGGATGACATCAAAACACTCGGTCACCTGCCCGGAGTTCCTTCTGCCAAAGAAGTCGAACAAAATGGCTTTCATCTTGGCGAAATGGATGCCACACTCTTAGAAAAAGTAGAAGAACTCACGCTTTATCTCATTCAGATGAATAAAGATATGCAAGCTATGAATAACGATATTCAAAAACTGAAAGTAGAAAACCAACAACTTAAAACTCAATTAAAAACTATCAATAATAAATAATTTTTAAAAAACATTGATTATGAAAACATTAATGAATTTAAAAACCCTTTTGACATTTACTTTTAGTTGTTTTGCTTATTTCGCAATAGCACAATCTACTACAAGCTATGGTTCAGGAGCTTCTACTCAAAGTTGTTGCAGTGCCTATTTTGGCAATAGTGCAGGGCAGAACAATACATCGTACAGCAACACGATGATTGGCTACAAAACCGGACAAAACAGTGCCGCCGGAAAAGACAACGTATATATAGGTTCACTTACCGCCCAGCACGCTACCGGCTCGCGAAATACTTACATTGGTACAGGAGCGGGACCTGTTTCATCGGGGTCAGGTAATGTATTTATTGGTTACAATGCTCGTTTATCAGGCGATAATAAACTGGCTATTGACAATAGTGGTACAACTACTCCACTCATCTATGGCGATTTCGCTTCCGACCAAATAGGTATCAATACAAACAGTATTCCCACAGGCTATACACTTGCTGTCAAAGGAAAAACCATCACAGAAGAAGTCAAAATTCGTACTTACAATAATTGGCCTGACTATGTATTTGAAGCAAACTACGACCTCTCTCCACTCAGCACTTTAGAAAATGACATCAAAACACTCGGTCATCTGCCCGGTGTACCTTCTGCCGAAGAAGTCGAAAAAGACGGTTTTAATTTAGGCGAAATGGATGCCATTTTATTAGAAAAAGTAGAAGAATTGACGCTTTATCTGATTGAAGTGAATAAAAAAGTGGAGCGGTTGGAAACAGAAAATACAGCCTTAAAAGAAGAGTTAGAACAAATCAAAAAGTAAATTTAAACAGTGATTATTATGAAAAATAAAATAATACACCTTGGTTTGTTGCTCTTGCTCGTCATGGCAGCTACGCCAATATTAGCACAAGATGAATGTGCTACCGAAGTCACACAAGTACAAATAGACTACATGAATGCTACGCGAGAAGCTCGTGAAGGGCTTGACTTGGTGGAATTAAGAAATCAAGTCACCGGCATTCCGCTTATAGCACATATCGTTCGTAACTCTGATGGTTCCGGCGGACTTACAGACGCACAACTCAACACCGCTATGACCGACCTCAATGCAGCATTCGAACAGGTCAATTTTGAATTTGAACTTTGCGAAGTCAGATATATTGACAATACAGCATACAATACGGGTATATCAATTTCCAACAGCCCTAATTCGGAAGAGTTTCAAATGGCAATTCCCAACCGAGTTCCCGGTAAAGTCAACGTTTTCTTTATTGAAAATATGCAATATTGCGGCTGGTCGAGTTTTCCGTCTTACAAAGCAGCTTACGATAAAGACTGGACGGTAATGAAAAACAGTTGTGCGATTAATGGCAGTACCTTCCCACACGAATTGGGGCATTGGTTCAACCTTTACCATACACATCAAGGTGCAAGTTCAGGGCTTGGCGTTACAGCCGCCGAACTTGTCGATCGCTCCAATTGCGGACCCAATGTAGGCGACGAACTCTGCGACACCCCTGCCGACCCGCGTTTGTCAGGATGTGTTAGCTCATTTCCAAACTGTAATTATACTTGTACAACAAGACAAGATGCCAACGGAGATTTTTATACGCCCGATACCAGCAACCTCATGTCCTATTCTCAAAAGCGGTGCAGAACTTTCTTTTCGCCACAGCAAATTACGAGAATGCAACAGAGTTATTTATTGGATAGAAACGAATTAGGTATTATATGTGATGCGCCACTTGGCTGCCAAATTACTTCCATATCTGTCAGCAATACATCTGCTTGCAATGATAATGGAACACCTGATGACCCGGCAGACGATTACTTCACAGGTGATGTTGCTGTCAGTTACTTCGGTTCGCCCGATACCGGCACACTCAACCTTAGCGTAGTGGGCGGCGATTCGCCAAGTACCTCCCAATTCACAGGCACTAGCCACACCTTTACAGGAGTGAAGATGCCTGCCAACGATCAAGCCGTCAGTATGACTGCTTCCTTCTCAGCAGAAGCTACTTGTACCTTTACAAACAACAGCGTACATCCGGGAATGAGCTGCATACAAATCGGTCCTTGCAACATCAGCAATCTATGGCTATGGGCAATCACGAATTGTCAGGATAATGGTACACCCAATAATCCAACGGACGATTTTTTCAATGCTGTGCTAAGGGTTTATAACCAAAATCCGCCAACCTCCGGCAATCTCGTCATTACAGGCGATGTGAGTCTGTCCGTTCCGGTCAGTCAATTGAACAATGATAGTTATCACGATTTCTATAATGTCTCATTTCCGGCAGACGGTACACCTGTTTCTCTGACAGCCCGCTTCAGTGCAGAATCCTCCTGCTCAAGAAGTGAAGCCAACGTACATGCCGGCAGGCAACCCTGCTCGTCAGGCGGTGGCGGAGCTTGTGATGTCAATGCGACCATCACACAAACCATTACAGGGTCTTTCTTCAAAGAAGTCACCAATGCCATTACAGCTTCCAACCAAGTACAAAGCAGTGCTGATGCCGCTTATGATGCAGGGTATGAAATCACATTGACACCGGGTTTTGATGCAGTTTATGGCAGTGATTTTCATGCTTATATTGACGGATGTTCAGCTAACGATACAGACATTGAAGAAGCACCTCTCGTTAATGACCTCAATGCTACACTCGGACGCTTGCGTAACTTCCCCAACCCGTTTAGCGATTATACCACCATAGAGTATGTGCTCAACAAAGAGGCTTTGGTCACTATCGAAATATACGACATCAACGGCAGATTCATCGACCGTCCGGTGAAAGACCAGACCTATGCACAAGGTACGCACCAAACCAAGTTTGATGCCAGTCAACTTACTCCCGGAGCATACCTCTGTAGGGTGAGAACAGACAATGACCTCAAAGTTATGAAGATAACTGTTGTTAGATAATAGTTGCTCAAAGGGTATCAAGATTGGCGGATTTTATGAGTTGGAACATCCGCATGTATCTTGAATACCAAAACATAGAGTTGTGCCATATATGGCATGACTCTGTGTTGTTTTTGTATGTTTAACTGGACTTTGGACATTTTGGAAATTAGGTAACTGGGAAATTAGGTTTTAAATCGTAAGTAATTGATTATCAGTTATTTTATTTTTATTATATTCAATTAATTTAATTTTATAATTATTTGATAAAAATCCCGATAACTATCGGGATACCTAATGCCGAATTTCCTAATTGCCCAATATCCAAAGTCCAGTATTTAAAATAGTATTAAAAAATTATAATTTATTAAAAATAAATTTACTTAAATATTTTATAAACTGAAAATAAATAAGTTAAAAATTATTTTTATTTAAAATATTATAAAATAAAAAAACAAAAATCACTTTTTCACACACACATTCAAATGTAATTATGAATATCGAATCTTGCACATACATACTACATTCGCTTTTCATACACACATTCAAATGTGAAATGAATACTGAATCATTCATTCAAATGCAATAATGCGATAATGTTGAAATGCGATAATTAAAAAACATTACAACATTAACTCATTTCAGCATTATCTCATTAGAAACATTCATTCATTTAACATTCAAAATTCATTTATTTAAAATTCTCTACCATGAAAAATTTAATTTTAGTCATATTCACATTTATGATTATCATGTTTTGCTCCAATACATTTGTAGATGTCACCGAATCGCAGATACTTGTCGGTACGGATGATGTCTGTGCATTAGCGGGCAATCCTGACTATACTTTAGTATTGGATACGGGTAGTGCGTTCAAACAAGACGGAGGTATGTGGAGTGTGCCTGTTGACCAAAGCCTCATCATCGACCAAGAGGACTTTACAGAGGGTATGGATGTACTCAGCAATCTCAAATTGGTACAAGGTACTTACAATGGAAAGGGTAATACAAAGGCGGGACAATCTTATGTAGGTGTGGACAATGCGTCTGTCTCAAAATATATGCCTGCCATGTTGGATACGGTCATGGTATATATGGACAAAGATGCAACGGAGAAAAAAGCGATGACCATTATTAATCCTTCTTCGCTCCCATACATCACCATCAATGCTACCAAAGAACTCAACCGCCGCACCCAAATGCTCGAAAACAAAATAGAGCAACTCGAAGAAACCGAAATCCGCCTCAACACGCTTCAGCGTCAACTTGACGAACTCGAAGAACGATTTAATAATTTAAATAATAATGATGCACAAGCCCCGAAAGCTTTCGGGGTAAATCAAGAAGCAATACAGAAAAAAATAAGCATCGAAGCAAAATCGGAGCTGTTCCAAAATTACCCCAATCCGGTGACTGACCGCACTACGATACCTTATTATATCTCTAATGAGGTGGTCGATGCACAACTTATCATCAGTAATATCTTGGGGCAACAAATTAAAAAAATTGAAATAACGAATAGAGGGGAATCAGAAATTTCGATGAACCTTCGCGTGTCGCCGAGTGCTTACGGTACATACACCTATACACTGATAGCCGACGGGCAAATCATCGCTTCCAAAAATATGATATTAACGAAATAGTTGGATAGTTGATAGTTCATGGTTCATGGTTGATAGTTCATAGTTGTCGCATGACTTGAATTTCGACTATGAACTATCAACTATGAAGTATGAACTATGAAGTATGAACTATGAACTATGAACTATGAACTATGAACCATGAACTATCAACTATCCAACTGATAAAGATTTATGGTTGAGAATGCACGGAGGTGGGCGAAAGGCTCGCTTCTGTGCCTCGTTTTACGGATTTTCAATCAGATTGGCTTTGAGCATTTTGTTTTCTAAAAATTTTCGGGTAGGGTTTTCGCGGTCAATTTTGCCTTTTAGATATTTTTCTACCATAAAACTCGCGATAGGTCGGGCATAAGTAGAACCGAAACCGGAATTTTCGACATATACGACGATAGCAATTTTTGGATTATTTTTTGGTGCAAAACCAATAAAGGTAGAGTGGTCTTTGCCATGTGGATTTTGCACCGTTCCTGTTTTACCGCAAAATTTAATATCGGTTATCGCCGAGTTGGTGCCTTCAATGACCGTTTCCATACCTCTAATCACTGAGTTATAATGTTTCTCATTGCTTATCAATGATTTATATTTTGTAAAAGGCTTTAAAGCAACGAGTGTTGTGTCATTTTCAAGGACTCCCTTCACAAGGTGGGGCGTGATGGCATAGCCCCGATTGGCAATCATGGCAGTCATATTGGCAAGTTGAATAGGCGTAGTTTCCAACTCTCCCTGACCAATAGCTACCGACATGACCGTAGGCGAACCCCATGCAAAATCAGGATATATTTTATTGTAGGTATCGCCGTCGGGTACAGTACCGGCTTTTTCGCCGCCAATGTCTATGCCCAATTTTTTACCGAGTCCAAAACTGCGTACATAAGCTGCCCAATCGTTCATGCCTTCCGGCGCACTACTTTTTCTATCTATGACACTACGAAATGCACTCCAATAATAACTATTGCAAGAGTATTTGAGCGCACGCGCCATACTACTAATGGGTTCGGGATGAAGGCGGCAGCCATAATTTCTGCTCTTGTATGTATAATAACCCGGACACGAATAACCTTTACCCGACCATATTGCTTTTTCTTCCAACGCAATCAATGACATCAGGGGCTTGAAGGTAGAACCCGGCGGATACATGGCATTGAGCGCACGATTGAAAAGTGGTTTGAGGGTATCTGCCTGAAGGTGTGCAAAAGCAGCATCCCGACCACGATTGATACTCAATATATGCGGCGAATAGCCCGGACTACTGATAAAAGCCAGTATTTCTCCGGTTTCGGGTTCGATAGCTAAGATACTGCCTGTTTTATTTGCCATGAGGGTCTCGCCGTACTTTTGGAGCTTTACGTCAAGAGTGGTGACAATGTTTTTTCCCGGAACGGCGGGTACGTCCAGTTCTCCGTCTTTATATTTGTCTTTGACCAGTCCTTTGTTGTCGCGGTTGAAATATTTTCTGCCAAACTGCCCCCGCAACTCTTCTTCATACTGCTTTTCAAGTCCTGTCGCTCCAATGTAATCACCTTCTTCATAATATGTTGAACGTGCCACTTGCTGCGCATCCACCTCACTCAAATACCCAAGCGCATGTGCGCCACATGGACTACTATAACTCCGAACATTGCGTCGCTCGGCAGAAAAACCGGGAAATTGATATTGATTTTCCTGAAATTTAGCGTAAGTGGATGCCGAGACTCTGCTCAAAAATGTAAAGGGTTTATACGTATTATAACGGTGGTCACTGAAGTCTTTATTGAGGTTATTGACAAAATCTTGTTCGCTGATATTCAGCAGATTACAGAGTTTTATAGTGTCAATATCACGCACATCATCATAAATCACATTGATGTCATACATCGGGTCATTTTTTGCCATGATATAACCATTCCTATCCAAAATCAAACCACGCGGCGGAAGTATTTTTTCATAATACGTACCTACCAACTCTGCTTTTTCCTTAAATTTTTTATCCAATAATTGTAAATGAAGACTACGCAGCAAAAGGATAGCTGCGCCTACTAAGAAGACGACCTGAATGATATGTTTACGGTCTTGGAAAGAATCTTTTATCATTGAACATTTATCATTGAACATTTATCACCGAACATTCAACATTAAAAAATGATAAATGATAAATGTTCAATGGCAAATGTTCGTTATCGCTTTGGATTAAAAATAAAAATAAGTAAAAGTATTACAGGCAAAGACGCTGCATAACTGAGTAATGCTTTGATGATACCTTTGCCGAAATTTTCAAATAAAAAAGTTTCATACAAGAAAAATACAAGCATAAAAACAATCAGGCAGTAGGCAATATATTGTACAAACCAAGAATTACCAAGCCTGTCTTTATTGGGCAAAGGGTTGTTTTCGTAACCACCGCGAGGTTCCAATATATTCATAAAAACCGGACGAAAAAACATCATCGCCACACAAGCTCCGGCGTGCATACCCGCACTATTATAAAACATATCTATCGTCAAACCTGTAAAAAAAGCAATGAGCAGCGTTATCCAAGTCGGCATTTTTAAGGGAAGCATCAAGAGTGCCAAAGGATAAATAAACAACTTGAAATAATACGAATATTCACCAAAATTCAATGCTCTCAATATCAGTGCTTGCACTATGATAAGTACAGCAAAACGAATGACATTAATAATAATGGTGCTATTCATGATTTGGTTTATAGAGTTTATAGAGTTTATAGAGTTTATGGAGTTTATGGAGTTTATAGAGTTTATAGAGTTTATAGAGTTTATGGAGTTTATGGAGTTTATAGAGTTTATAGAGTTTATAGAGTTTATGGAGTTTATAGAGTTTATGGAGTTTACAACTTTATCAACTTTATCAACTCAATCAACTTTATCAACTCAATCAACTACTCCCTCCCTCCCTACGGATGTTTCCAGTTCGAGGCGTTCATCGCGCATGAGGTATTCGACGACATTTACGTATTCTATATTATTAAAATTAGTATTTAGTTGAACATCAATGTTATAGTAACTGTCTCCTGAATTTATATCTTGTTCAACCACAGTTCCTATCATAATATTTGCCGGGAAAATATCTGAATAATTATTGGTCACAATAGTATCGCCGAGCGCAACGCGGGCATGTCGGGGAATATTTTCAAGGGTCATCACACGCGGGTCGGTACCTTTCCATACGAGCGAACCAAAGTAACCTTTATTCTTAAATTTTGCATTGACCCGTATATCGCGATGCAGTAAAGACATAGCTACACTATAATTTTTAGAGGTCTTTAATACAATGCCGGCAATACTTCCATTGCACAAAATTCCTGCATCTTTTTCAATGCCATGCTGACTGCCTCTGTTGAGGGTCAGGATATTATTCGGACGGTCGATGCTATTGCCAATGACTTTTGCGCTGATATAGTTATACCTTTTCTGGTACAGGGTATCTTCTACAATTTTGGAGTCAACCTTATGATCATAATAGGCATTAGGGTTTCGGTTGAGGTATTCGTTATAGGCATTGGCAAGGCTATCGTTGATAGTTCGCAATTTGAGATAATCAGAAAAACCGCTATAACGCTCTGTAAAATAGCCGGATACAACATTGGCAGAATTGACATATACCCGATTATGAAATTCATTATAATTCACCATCATATATACCGCAGCTACTTCCAGAAAGGTAAACAGGAAGAAACTATGAAACCGATAAAAGAAATTAATCAGATTATTCATACGGCTTATATTTTATTTCAATATTATTGAAATAATTATTTGTAGAAAAACATAACAAAGTTTTGGATTGGTTTTTTGAGATAATTTACATGAAATTTTATTTTATATAAAATAAAATTTGTTAATGAGTGGTCTTGGTCAATCAACCCGGACGGGTCTGTGTCAGGCAGCTTCTGTGGATATTGTTATATCGAAATATCGTTACTATCTAATTGAAAGAGAAGTTTTTAAAAGAAGTGGTTATGTTTAATATATAAATGGAGTGATAAAACACTAAGTGCTTTTTCTATCAATTAAGAAAGTATATTTATCTATATTTTTCAATGCTTTGCCCGTACCGCGCACTACTGCACGAAGCGGGTCATCAGCAACGTGAACCTGCAATTTTGTTTTCTGTGCAATCCGCTTATCCAATCCCCTCAACAATGCTCCACCGCCTGTCAGATACAGTCCGGTTTGGTAAATATCCGCTGCGAGTTCGGGCGGCGTATTTTCTAATGCTTTCAATATCGCGTCCTCTACTTTTGAAATAGACTTATCCAAAGCATGAGAAATTTCTGAATATGAAACGGTGATTTGTTTCGGAATTCCTGTCATCAGGTCGCGCCCGTTGACCGGAAAATCCTCCGGTGGTTCTTCCAATTCATGCAAGGCAGAACCGACATTGATTTTGATACGCTCGGCAGTACGCTCCCCGATGAGGATGTTGTGCTGACGTTTCATATAGTTAGCAATGTCATTTGTAAACTCGTCACCTGCAACACGTATGGACTGGTCGCACACAATTCCCGAAAGTGCAATGACCGCAATTTCGGTCGTACCACCTCCGATGTCAATAATCATATTACCAATCGGTTCTTCCACATTCAAACCAATACCGAGTGCAGCAGCCATCGGCTCGTGAATGAGATAAGTCTCTTTGGCATCTACGTGTTCGGCAGAGTCAAAGACCGCACGTTTTTCGACTTCTGTAATCCCCGAAGGAATACAAATCACCATTCTAAGGTTGTTGAAAAATCGGCGGCGCGTACCCGTCATATTAATAAAACCCTCAATCATGGCTTCCGCAGCTTGAAAGTCCGCAATCACACCATCCTTTAATGGTCTGATGGTTTTGATTTCACCGTGCGTTTTTTCGTGCATCATCATTGCCTTCTTGCCCACAGCAATTGATTCACCTGTACGGCGGTCCATGGCTACAATAGAAGGCTCATCCACTACGACTTGGTCATCTTGAATAATCAGGGTATTTGCTGTACCCAAGTCTATCGCTATTTCTTGTGTAAAAAATTTAAAAAATCTCATTAACGCACTTTGTTGAATCGGATTTAGGACGACTTATTCGGGCAAAGGTAACGAATTACGTGACAAAACAAGCGTAGTTTTATGGTTTATTTTTAAGGTGTACGAAAATAATCAGATAAGGTTGCTCATCTGCTGAAATACTCGTTTTTCAACTGTCTTGACGCTTTTTTTACATTTCAAATGTTAAGGAAATATTAACAAAGTTTACTTTAAAAAAATGTGACATCGAAAAAGGCGTGTTGATGTGTTGATGTGTTGACGTGTTGACGTGTTGAAGTATTGAGGTGTTGATGTGCTGAAATTTATCGAACTAATGAGGTCTTTTTTTATATTAAAAAACGCTTTAGTTGGGCATTTTCGCAAGATACCCTTTCCGGTATTTCATACTTCACAACGAGGTCAGTGCTTTACAGTTTTCACGTTCCTTTATTGGTTCACTACGCCCTTCTAAATATGTGGAAAGTTGAATGTTGTCTCTGGCGTACTTCAACACATCAACACTTCAACACCACAACACTCCAAAATCACCAAGATTTTGTTCTGCCGCCGTCCACAGTTATATTTGTTCCGGTAATATAAGAAGCAGCAGGAGAAGCCAAAAACGCCACCACATCTGCAATCTCTTTCGGACTGCCAAATCGCTGCATAGGAACATAAGATTTCATCGTTTCGGTCATTTCTTTGATGCTTGTATTGGCTTTTTTTGCTTTGATAGCAATGATTTCGTCAAGCCGACCTGTCATCGTAAAACCGGGCAACAAATTATTGACCGTAATGCCAAAAGGAGCGAGTTCGCCAGCCATTGTTTTCGCCCAATTTGCTACTGCACCGCGTGTGGTATTCGACACACCTAAGCCGGGAATCGGCTCTTTCACAGAGGTCGAAATGACATTGATAATGCGTCCGTAATTAGCAGCTTTCATGCCTTCCAAAACGGCTTTAGTCAGGATTTGATTGCAAAGTACATGATTATGAAATGCTTGTACAAATGCCTGTATATCAGCCTGATGTATCAATCCGCTTGCCGGTCCACCGGTATTATTAATCAAAATATGAATGGGTCGGTCATTCACCAATTCATTAATATTTGATTGTACATTGTCGCTATTTGAGAAGTCAATCACGCGATAATCGTGCTGTTGATTATTGGGTGTAGGAAGGCTCTCCAAAGCTGCTTTAAGTTTATCTTCGCTGCGTGAAATTAGTGTCACTCGTGCGCCCAATTCTGCCAATGATTCTGCCACAGCTTTGCCGATACCTTTGCTGCTGCCTCCCACAAAAGCATTTTTTCCTGCTAAATTTATATTCATTTTAAATATATTTTATTTTTAAAAATTTTAATATAGAAAATCATATTATGTATTGAAAATTTGCACAAAATTACCAATTTATAATTACAGGTTTTAAAAACTCCGAAAGTGTTTGTAATTTGCATCTGACAAAACTGTTTTGGGATTGTTTGAAAAGTTGAAAAATATAATACTTTATTTGTTTTTTTATTTTATAAATAATTTATTTTTAAATAAATTTAAATCATTTAAAATAATAATATTTTTATCAATCCTGTTTGTACTAATTACATTGTTAAAAAAGTTTCTTTACAAATTAAAATTAATGTAAAATGTAAAATATCAAATTTAAAATGTAAAAGTTGTAGGACGCAATACAAATACATTTTTTCGTATTTAATTGATTTTTAAATTATTATAAAGTAAAAAAAACAAGAAT